>CAWVXN010000017.1:0-16279 GCA_963933695.1 uncultured Myxococcales bacterium
TCCCCCCTGCGCACTCGGCGGGGTCGATTTCGATGCGAGCAATCTCACCATGATGACGCAACCGGACTTGGCGCAGCCCCAAGTCTCGCAGCAAACCCTCTCCGCGGTCGACCTGGCTCAGCCTTTCGGCGGTCACTTCGGTTCCATAGGGAAGACGCGACGCCAAGCAGGCCGAGGCGGGAAGATTCCAGCAGGGCAAACCCGCGCGCTGGGAAAGCGTCCGAATTTCCTGCTTGGAAAGGCCCGCCGCCAACAGCGGCGAAAGAACGCGATGTTCTTCGGCGGCCCGGTGCCCAGGGCGAAAATCCCCCTGGTCGTCGGTATTGATCCCATAGGCGAGCGCATCGAATCCAAGTTCGTCGAGCAAGTCATCCATCCGCGAAAAAAGTTCGCTCTTGCAGTGATAGCAACGGTCGGGCGCATTGCGTCGGTACTCAACGCTCTCCATTTCATGGGTTGAGACAAAGCGATGGGGAATATCGAAATCGCGAACGATGTCCTCGGCCATGGCCCGATGGCTCACGGGATAGGACGGCGAGACCGCCGTCACGGCGAGGCAGTCATCTCCCAAAGCCCGGCGAGCCGCCCACGCGAGATAACTGGAATCCACGCCTCCGGAGAAAGCGATCAGCAGGCGGCCCCGGCCGCGTAAATCGTCGAGAAGCGTGCGCTCTTTGTTCTGAAGCTCTGGGCTCAGGGAATGCATCCCGTCAGGGTAAAAGCCCTCCGAGATCAGGTCAAGCGGGTGCCTCACAAGGGCAAGATGAGAGTCCCGGGCTCTCTTACCCCGCCCCGGAGTCGGCTATGCTGATCCCGATGGGGAATGGAGCATGAAGCTACGCGTCGGGTTGGTCTTCGGCGGCCGCTCAGTGGAGCACGAGGTTTCGGTTTCTTCGGCCCGCTCGATTCTCGGAGCCCTGGATCGAGAGCGCTACGACGTTTCCGTCGTCGAGGTCGACCGCTCGGGTCACTGGCACCTCCGGGATGCCGACCACTTCGAGACCGATCAATTGGGCAAGGGACAGGAAGTCACTCTCGCCCCTGTGCCCGGCGGGGCCACCCTTTTCCCCCTTTCGGCGGCGGCCCTTTCCGGCTCACCGGACCCCGCCATCGCACTCGACGTGATCTTTCCGATTATCCATGGCCGCGGTGGAGAGGACGGAGCACTCCAGGGACTGCTCGAACTGAAGGAAATCGCCTATGTGGGATCCGGGGTCCTGGGCTCGGCGGTCCAGATGGACAAGGACATCGCCAAGAAATTGCTCGCCCATGCGGGCATCCCCGTCTTGCCGTGGCTGAGCTTTCGGCGGCACGAACTCGAAGGCCAAGGCATACAACTCGCGGTGGAGGCCGTCGCCGAGTCTCTCGCCTATCCGGTTTTCGTCAAGCCGGCCAACTCCGGATCGTCTGTCGGCATCAACAAAGCGCGAAATGCCGATGAACTCATTTCCGGGCTTCGCGAGGCTATGGCCCACGACGACAAGTTGATCGTGGAGCGCGGAATCGAGGCTCGGGAAATCGAAGTCGCAGTTCTGGGCGACACTTCCCCAGAGGCCTCGGTACCCGGAGAAATTCTTCCGAGCCATGAGTTTTACGACTACGCCGCCAAATACCTGGACGATGCGACGGAACTCCTGATTCCCGCGCCCCTGTCCGAGGAAGAGAGTCGCTCTCTTCGCCAGGTCGCCCTCAAGGCCTTCCGCACAGTCGAGGCCGCAGGCCTGGCGCGAGTCGACTTTCTCATGGACCGTGCGACCGGGAAGGCCTACGTGAATGAGTTGAACAGCCTGCCCGGGTTCACCGACGGCTCCATGTATTCACGACTCTGGGAGGCCACCGGCGTCCCCTACCCGAAACTGCTGGACCGCCTGATCGACCTGTCTCTCGAAAGACACCAAAGCCAGAGCCGGTGGCAACGCAGTTCTCGGCTAGATGCCCCGGACTCGACTGGCCGGCACTCGCCTCGTAGAAAATCCTAGGGCTGGAATTCCTAGGGCTGGAATTCATAGGGCTGGAAATCTAGGGCTAGAAATCCTCGTCGCGCCCGCCTCGGGGCTATTCCTGCCACTGGCCTCCACTCTTGGCCCGCTCAGCCTCGGCTTTTTTACGAGCGGCCTCGTTTCCCTCCACGGGGGTCCTCATGTAGCCCAGGGCACGCAATTGGGCGCGCATCATCTCATCCAGTTCGACTTCGGGAACTTCCCAGCCCCGCTTTGGGCGGGCCAGGAACTCTTCGACCTCGCGACTGAACTCAGCCACCCTCTCCGGATTGTTCTGTCCGATATTTTCCTGCTCGCCGGGATCGGCGCTGTGATCGAAAAGTTCAACCGCTTCGGGCTCCTGGGTGGAATAGAGGAACCTGTAGGGCTCTCGACGGAGGGAAATGATTTCGTCCAAGCCATCGCCCCTCCCGCCCCAGTGTCGATCGAGTTGGGCGAAAAGCGTCCTGCCTTCCAACTCCGTCGGCTTGGTGCCGGCCCCCGCGGCTGCCAGGACCAGGGGGAGCAGCGATTTTCCTTCGGCATGGGAAAGTGCAGGCAGGCCCAGCAGGTCGAGGACGGTCGGCCAGATATCCAAGTTCGCAACCGGCTCCTCGACAACCACTCCCCCCTCAATGGCAAAGGGGGGCACGACGATCAGGGGAACGCTCTGCACTTCCCAGTATAGATTGCGCGCGTGTCCCTCACCGCCATGTTCGAAGAATGCCTCGCCATGGTCCGATGCGATCACAATCACCGTCTTGTCAAGAACCCCCTCGGCCCGAAGGCTGTCCACAAGCACACCGACATTCTGATCCACCCAGTGCAGCGCACTGTCGTAGATGTCCGAGAAAGAGCTGCCGTATTCGGGCGCCGCCTCGTTGTAGAGGTACTGGTGAACATCCATGTAGTGCAAATACAGAAAGAACCTCTGATCGCGATTCCCAGTCAGGAACTCCACCCCGGCCTGGGTCGCATCAAAATCCGTGCCCGCAAGCCGATGGCTCGACGGACTGTGCCTGCGAGCCCCATTGGTGGGCCGGTTGGGCGTGGGCCGGTAGTAGAGATCAAAACCTCGATCAAAACCGAAATTGTTGGCCACCCAGCCGTTGCGCCAAATTCCGGCCGTTCGAAATCCGTCTTCTTGAAGGATCTCTGCGGGTAAGCTGACTTCATCGGGCAGGGCATGGGAAAACCGCGACACCCCCGTCTGCTCCGGCGAAATTCCAGTCCAAAGAGAAGCCATCGAAGCCTTGGTCCAACTCGACTGGGCTTCCACATTCTCGAATCGGATTCCCCGGGCCGCCAGCGCATCAATATTCGGCGTCGTCTGCCGCTCATATCCGTAGGCGCTCAATCGGTCTGCCCGAAGCGTGTCGATCAATATAAAGAGAACATTCAGGTCCTCGCGGTCTGCCAAGGACGCAAGATCTTCCGCTCGACCCTTGGGTACCTCGCCGCCAACCCGCTCGAACTGGGACAAAACGGCCACGAGGAGTAGGACGCCCGCCAGGACGAAGTAAAGCCAGGGTGAATCGCGCCACTTACGGAGAAACACGCTTTCGAACCTCCATCGCCTCTGGGGTCCCCGGACAAAGTTTGGGGCTTTCGAGTCAGTCGATTAACAAAAGCCACAGCCCAGAGCAACGGTTCGAAGCGAAGAGGTCAGATGAGGGAGAACGCCCCCCTATTCAGAAAAGGGACCGCCGGCAGCCTCCGCACCATTTCGATCCCTCTGGGAGCAGCCTCATAGAGCCCCCCCAACGCGCCTCAAAGAAAAAGCGGCCACCCACTTTGAGTGGATGGCCGCTTGATTCTACGCCGGAGCGTCTGACCCTAAGATCAGTTCTTCATGCGCTTGCGGCCAAGAGCCACTAGGCCCGCTGCACCCGAAACCAGCAGCAAAACCGTGCCGGGCTCAGGAACGAACTTGAAGGTCTGGCGGAAAACGCCCGGGATAACGCCGCTACCGAGCGGCCCAGTGTCGATCCGCGTGGGCGAGATCATCGTCACGGTGCCGCCTACGGCGCTGGAGGCGAGATTGTTGGTTCCGCTGACGTTCACGGTGTTCCGGGCCAAAACTGCTCCGGTTCCTGTACTAAAGAAACCGCCCATGGTCGAGAGAGCCTTGGCGCTGGCTCCTTCAATCTCCGTCAGGTTCAATTCAATTCCAACACCCGTTGCACCTCCGGCAGGACCGGGGCCTCCCGGTCGTGCGGGAACGGAGAGCACATTGGTCGTAATCCCAGTAATCTGAACCTTGCCGGTCACCCAGGGACCGCCCGTCGCTCGGATCACATTCGCAGGGCCGCCGATTGTTACGCTGTCCGTCCCACCCAGGCCAATCGCACCCATGGGGAAAGGAATGGCACCGACAATGCTATTCAGGATAATCTGGCCATTGAAGGTCCCCGAGGTCGAAGCCCCACCCGCTCCCAGGCAGCCCGTTGCGCAGAGCGTATCCGAGCCGGCCGAGAAGTTGGCGTTGCCAGCGGTCAAACCGCCGCCCCAGGGATTATTCGAAACCACACCGCTCGCAAAGTTGCTCGTGTAAGTCGCTGCGTTGTTGGTCGCGGTCATGGTCATGTTCACCAAGAGGGCAACGCCGGTCAGCAATGATGTCCCCGCCGTGATTCCAGATCCCTGGAAAAGGCCGGCACCCGTCGAAATATCGTGGCCTGTAACGCCATTGGTCAGTGTCGCCCCAGCGCCCGCTGCGTAAGTCCCGGTAATCTCGATCGTCGGGAGAGCCGCAAGATTCACTTTGAAGGAACTGCCACCCGGAATTAAGACCGCCGCAGTACTCGTCCCGGCGAGCAGCCCGCAGACTACCGTCACCGTGATGAAACTAGCTAATTTCCTTAACATCATCGTTGTCCCCTTGTCGCTGTCTCTGGGTCCCCTGATCGGAGCCTCATGAGAAATTAAATAGTTGTCTGTTGCTGTGATGCTGACGCGTTTGATACTGATTCGGTCGTGATGCAGTCGATATTGATACTGTGATCTCACTAGGCCAATCTAAACTTTTAAATTTCCCTAGACGGAAGCCGTCTCCACACTGAGCGTTTGAAGGATTATGGTCAGGAATGGTCCCCATTGTCCAGCCATTTTGATGCTCCCAGCGCATTTTTTATCATTTAGTACGCGTGTTTATTCGCGCTCTCGCTGAATAAATCAACGCTCAATCCCAGCCCCGACCTCGCCGGGAAGATCAGATCGGAACCAAGATTGTTTAATGAAAACAAACTGTAACCAGCCTGAAACGCGACCCTCCGGGGAATTGCGTTGGAATTTTAGTATTTACACCTCCCCTGTCACCCCCCAAACACGCTCTTGCCGCTCCTCTCCCGGCTGACTGCATGAGTTTTAGGGAAGCCCCGTCCTAATTGATACGGAATACACCCTCCGCCGTGTCCCGCACCCAGGGTCGGGTTTTTCAACTTTCTCGCTTGAGAGTGCTCCATGCGGAGCCGAAGAGGCAAGGGAATCGCAGCCGGAAGGCCCCCCATCCATCCATCGATCAAAGAGGATCCGGGGTCGGGCGCTCATCGGGCGCTCTCTAATCGGGCAGGTAGAAGGAAGGCCGCTCTACGGAACGCACCCATGCGCTTCACGGCATCAAGACATTCTCGCCAGGGGTTCTCCCGCTATTCACCTGGGCACTTGGAAGGAAACGGTTCGCACCCTAAGCTGCGCGGTCCCCGCGAGGGAGCGACTACACTTGCCGGGCAATGACCTGAATAGGGTCAACCCATTTGGAGGCCCTTGAGCGCCCATGTTTGAAATTTTCTTTTCCTCGGGGTCACCCAGCCCTCGCCCTGTCCGCCGGGGACGGCGAACGTGCGCGCTCCTCCTGCTTCTCGGTGCATGGGCCGCACTGGGCTGCGGACCCAACACCCAGAACCAGCTTGCCGAAATCCGTGCTCTCCAGGAAGCCGGACAATTCGACGCCTCGATCTCGCCGCTTCGGAGACTCCTCTCTAGGGAGTCGCAAAGCCCCGAAGCCAATTTCAGGCTCGGGTTGGCTTTGCAGCAGTCGGGCAGGTCCAGCCTCGCGGTCTTCCCCCTGCAAAAAGCGGCGGCCAGCGATGCATACTCCGTCCAGGCCGGCCTGCTCCTGGCCTCCACCCTGGCATCGAGTCAGTCGTACGTGGAATCGATTCGGGCCTACGACCGGGTCCTCGAGAGCGAGCCCGAAAATACCGCAGCACTCTTTGGCCGCGGCCGCTCCCAGCTCGCGATTGGCAGGCCCACGGAGGCCCTCGAGAGTTCCCAGCAGTTGTTGCTTCTCCGGCCGGACGACCAGTTGGCAATCGTGCTCCAGGGCAGCGCCCTACTGGATCTGGATCGGCCCGAAGAGGCGGAGGCCGCCCTCGTCGGGGTTTTCGAGCGTGCCGCGGCGGCGAATGACCCCAACGACGCCGCGCGAAAGTGCGGAGCCCTCGGGCTCTTCTACCGGAGCCAGGACAACCACAGAGGGGCGGGAGAGACCTTTTCAAGGTGTATCGCCGAATACCCGCTCAATGCACAACTCAGACAACACGCTTCGGATTTTTTCCTCGCCCGGGCCAACAACGAACGCGCCATCGGTGTCTGGCGAACCGCCGTGGCGGCCACCCCCGAGGACCTGGCGCTACGCGCCAAGCTCGCCGAGATTCTCGCGAGCGTAGGAAGCCACGCAAAAGCCCTCGAGGTGCTTGAGGAGAGTGTCGAACTCTTTGACTCCCCGGAGGCCTGGCGGATGCTCGCGGGCTACCAGCGAAGCCGGGGAAACCTCGTCCCAGCGCGGGAAGCCCTCGAAGCCTCCCTGGAACGCAGCCGGACTATTGCCCCCTCGCTGCAGTTCACCCTGGCCGACATGCTCATCGAGGAGGGTAACTACGCCCGAGCAGCAGGAATCGCCGACGGATTGGAGGAACCCAGTTACCGCGCGATGATTCGAGGGGCAATCCTGTTGCGTCAGAACAAACCCGCCGAGGCCCTTGAAATGCTCGACAGCGGACTCAAGCTCTATCCCAACAATGCCGGGGCGCGCTACCTGGCAGGCCAGGCGGCCCTCGGTGCCGGAGACAAGGAGAGGGCCCTCGCCGAATTTCGCGAGGCCATCCGGGTCTCGGAAACCGAAACCGACGCGGCGCTCAGACTCGCTGAACTCCACTTCCAGAAGGGCGAATATCTCAACGCCCGGCAGTTTGCCAATCGTCACATCGCCAAGCGAATTTACAGCGAACCCGATGCGCACGTGGTGTCCGCCCGCAGTTCGATCATTCTGGGAGACTACGAAGCCGCAGAAAGCACCCTCAACGCCCTCCGACAGAATTCCCCGAACCAGCCCACGGCCTACCTCGAGTTCGCCGAACTCGAGCGCCGGAAGTCGGGTGCGGAGGCCGCTCTGGCAGTCCTCCGGGAAGGCGGCTTTGATCTCGCCCAACTGGAGAACGAAGCCGTACTCCGCGCAGTGGCCCAGGACATGCTTTCCTTGGACCAGGGCGCCGCCGCCCTTGAACTCGTGACGAAGGCGGCGAATGCGAATCCCGAACTCGCCACCTTTCACGATCTGCGTGGGCGACTCCTGCTCGAAGCCGGACAGACCGGCGAAGCCGAACGCGAGTTCTCCCTGGCACTCGATCGCGACTCCGAATTCGCCCCCAGCCTAGAAGCCCAGGGAACCCTGGCGCTTCGGGCCGGCGACTTCGCCCAAGCCCGGGCTCAATACGATCGCGCCGCACAGGCCGACCCGGGCAACGCCCAGTATGTCTACCTCAAGGCCCAGACCGAATACCTCCAATCGAATTTGCAGAGCGCCGCTGAACTCTTCGGGCAGGCCCTCGAATTGGATTCCGCCCATGTCGGAGCCCACAACGATCTGGCCTGGCTGATGGCCAGCGAGGGTCGGGATCTTGAATCCGCCTTGGATCACGCTGCCCTGGCTGCTCGCCTAAACCCGAACGCGGATACCCTGGATACCCTCGGCTTCGTTTACCTTCAACTGGGCGATTCCAAGAAGGCCGTGGGTGTATTGAGCAAGGCCCTCGAGATCAGGCCGAACTCGCCGTCCATCGAGTTTCGGCTCGGCAAGGCACTCTCTGAGAGCGGCGATCAGGAAGCCGCACGCGAGATGCTGAACAAAGCCCTGGAAACACCGATCTTTCCCGAATCCGAGGATGCCCGCGCCGAGCTCGCCAAGCTCCAGCGGTCCTAAAAGCCTGTGGGGGAGGCCCCGGCCTTGAGAACAGAATGCCCCGGCCAAATGCAAACGCTCCGGAGGGACGGCCTAGTCAGCGCCCTAGTCATCGGTTTAGTCATCGGCCTGGTTCTGGCCTGTGGTTCCGACGCTGACCGGGCCCAGTACCACCTGGGCGAAGCCGACGACTTTCTCGCCGAGGGTCGTGGCCGAGAGGCACTGATCGAACTCCACAATGCCGCCCGCCTCGAGCCGGACAACGTGGACCTCAGCCTTCGCGTCGCGGAAACATCCCTGCGGTACGGTTTTTTCGGCGACGCGGTGGACTTCTACCGGGACGCGCTCTCCTTTCGTCCGGAAGACTCCGAAGCTCAGCTGAAGCTCGCGCAACTGCTGCTGGAGCTTGATCCCCCAGCGTCGAGGGGGCGGGTCAACGAAGTCCTCGCACGCGACCCCGGCAACGCGAAGGCGTGGCTGATCCGGGCCCGTGCATCCCTGATCGCGGGAGACGTCGAATCCGCCATGTCACACATTGCTCAGGCCCGGAGAATCGACCTCTCGGAACCGGAGATTGATCGGGTCATGGCCCTCGCCTACGAAACCCGGGGCCGCGCGGCTCGAGCCCGAAATCCCATGGCCGTTCCGGCACCCCGGGTCACTCAATCGATTCTTCGGGCCTACGAGCGTTACCTTGCCAAAGACGGTGAGTATCCGCTCATGGGCTACCTGGGACGGGCACGCACCCTGGCCCAGCTTCCGGGACATTCGGCAGAAGCTCTGGAGGCCTTCGCCCAGGCCCTGGACCAATGTCGAGAAATAGGCAGCCCCTATGAACACGTTCAGGTCGCCCGGGAGGCAGCCCGGGTTGCCCAGGTCCTGGGTGATCCTGCACTCGCGAAGCGGGCCGTTCAATTTTGGATTGATACGACCCCCCGAGATATGGATGCCTGGAGGTCCTTCGCCGATCTCTCGGTAGAAGATCCCGAAGCCCACCAACGCAGGGTCTACGAGGATCTCGTCCGCTCCCTTCCCGATCTTCCCGCAGCCCATGTCCTTTACGCCCACCACCTACTCCACCGCCAGGGGTACTCACGGGCAGTGGACTACCTGAACGAGAGGCTTGGCCAGGGCGAGGGCGACGCCTTCCTCCTCATCGGCATCAGTGATCTCCAGAACCGCAGCGAGCGCTTTGCCGACGCTGCCAAGACCCTTGAGAAACTCCAGGCACAATTTCCGGACCTCCCGGCCGCCGCCCTGGCGCTGGGCGAACATCAAGTCCTGAACGAGCAGTTCGAAGCCGGCACCGCGACTCTGCAAGCCGGACTCCGAGAGCAACCCACTTCACACGGCTACCGAATGCTGGCCCGGGCCGAACAGCAACAAGGCAACCTCCCCCAGGCCCTTGCCGCGATCAACAAGGCCATTGCCCTTGGAAGTCGAGCGGACCCCAATAGTCTCCGGCTGAAAGCACAAATCCACAGCGACATGGGACAACACGCCCAGGCGGGAAACAGCCTGCTCCGCCTGGAACGCAGGGCCGGACTCCGCCCCCAGGAGAGGCTCTCCCTCGCCCTGAGTTACTACCTCCGGGGTACTCCGGGGGTCGGTCGCAAATTTCTCATTCAGTTGCTCGAAGCAGGAGACGCCGGACCTCGCGCGGCGCTGGAGTTCTCCCGCTTGGATGGGCAAAATCCGCGATACCGTCCCGCCGTTCGCCGTCATCTAGCGAGCCGCTTCAAGGCGTTTCCCAACGACACCGCGCTTCTCACCGCGCTCACGGAAATGGACTGGGCCGACGGGCGTGTGGAGGAAGCTCGGGGGCGCCTGAACGCCGCCATCGATCTCCAGAGTTGGGTGGGCAAACCCTATCTGATTCGTGGGAATTTCCTGCTTGGCCTGGGAGAACTCATCGCGGCGCGCGACGACGCGGAACGCGCGCTCAGGCTCGACCCCTCCACATCCAACGAGGCCTACAACATCATGACCGCGGCCTACATGAACAGCGGAGACCTGCCGAATCTGGTCGCCGCCATGGAAGCCCAAGCCGCCAAACGTGGGCTCTCCGCCGATCGTCTGGCCCTGCTGGCCCGGCTCAATCTGGGGGTCGGAAAAACCGCCCGTGCCCTCGAACTCTACGAGCAAGCCCACGACCAGGGGAGCGATCTTCTCTTTGTCAAAAATGACCTCGCTTACCTTTTGGCAAGTTTGGGAGGCGATCTCGACCGGGCTCTCGCCCTAGCCCGAATGGCGACCGAAGCTCCGGGAGAGAATGTCTCCGCCGTCGATACTCTGGGCTACGTCTACCTCAAGCTGGGCAAACCCGACGCCGCGGTCTGGCAGTTCCGACAGGCCGTTTCCCAAGCGGTGCCTCCCGTCCCCGACTACTACTTCCATTTAGGCCTTGCCCTGGTGGAGTTGGGCAAGACCGAGCAGGCCCGAGCGGCTTTCCAAGAAGCGTTAGCCCTCAACCCGGAATTCAGTGATGCAGAGCAAGCCCGGCAATTGCTCAAAAAAAATCCGAGTACTGCGGCTGCGGAGCGCGCGACGGACGGACCCGCCTCCTAGGGAAGGGGTCTATTCCCCGAATCCCTCAGCCTCGGCTCTTTTGGCCTCCAGGCGAAGCCGGAAGCCCATTTCCTTGTGCAGCGTTTCGGCGTCGTCGTACAGAGCCTCCCCGATGGGCCCCGGCCGGCCGGCCGCCCTCTCGAGCACCCGCGCCGCCGCTTCGAGATCATCGACGGCCACGTAGGCCTGGGCCAGCGCCCTGGCCTTGTAGTGACTCGGGTCGGGCAGATGCCCCAGTCGAGAAATCCAATCCCGGGCCATCGCGAGCTTGATGGACACAAACTCGGGATCGTCCTGCATGGATGCGTAGGCGGAATCCTGAAGCAGATGATCCACCCGGTTGTAGCCCCGGGCATGAGCGGCGCGCAGGTGGTCCAGGGCCGCCTCTGAATCGCCGCGCCGGGCCGCCCGGCTGGCCTTGCGCGTATTGGCGGCCGCCCCGTTGGGATAGTTGAGCTCGGCATCGGCCATCAGGCTCTCCGCCGAATAGAAGACGCTGGCTCGCTGGTAGCTGATGAATCCAAGAAGGCACATAAGAGCAATCGCGCCGCCGAAGAGGCCCGCGCGCAAAGAGGCGATCCCCCGCCCGCTGCCCAAGCGAGCTTCGAGGGTGGGCCACGCCGCCTGGCCCGCCAGCAGGGCCCCGCCAATCAGACCGGGCAGGATGAAGTAGAGGTAGCGGTCGGCCATGGGATAGGGGAGCGCCACGATGCCCGAGAGCGGGGCGAAACCAATTGCTGCCCAGATCCAGTAGGCGGCCTCCTGCCTTCGGGCCCGAAGACAGAACACGACCCTCCAGCCGAGGAGGCCGATCAGCAACACCCCGCCCAGAAACCAGGGATCCGCCAGGGAGGCCACCGGGGGCGGTTCGTGAAAGGTCGAAAGACCCGTACCGCTCACGGCCATGAGCCCGTACCGCAGCGCCACGGAAAAGATCATGCCTCCGCGAACCAGGGGATCGGAGTACAGGGGAGGCGCCAGCCCCGCCGACAGGGAGAAGGCCAGGGCTTCGGCGACCCCGAAGCCGATGACCACGGCGACCGCCGCCAAGCCCCAACCCGCCCGGGCCCGAATGTCCTGACCGCCCCCCTCCGCCGAACCTCGGTCAAGCCAGTCGAAGAGGACCACCACGAAGAGCGCCGAGGCCGCAAAGGGCTTGGCGAGCAGGGCCAGGGCGAAGAGAAGCAGGGCGATCGCCGGACGCCGGCGGTACAGGAGAATCGCGCCCAGGGAGAGCACCAGCGCCGACGAACTCTTGAGTTGGGAGATCCAGGCAACGGACTCGACGTTCGCGGGATGCAGCAGGAAAAAGGCCGCCCCCAAGGCCGCCGGCCAGGGGCGAATCCCACTGCGCCGGAACAAGAGCCCGAGCAAGGTCGCCGCCCAGGCGTGGAGCAGGACATTCACCCAGTGGTAACCCCGGACATCGGGACCGAAAAATTGCCACTCCACGGCGTGCAGACTGAGATGAACCGGCGCGTAGTTCTCCACCAACTCGGCCACTTCGCTGGTGGGGTTCCAGATCGCCCATACGTTCGCGAGGCTCGGCGTGTGGATGTACTCGTTGTGCGCCACATAGTGGAGATCGTCGGAGATGAACTCCCCTTCGAGGCTCGGGGAATAGACGATGAGGGCGAGCAGAGCGAACGCCAGGCCGAGCCCTATAGAACTTCGCGGACCGGCGGAACCGGCCACCGAGGAGTTTCTCCCTGCCCCCTTGGGCCCCGCCTTATTCCCCCGCGATCTGGCCAGGAGTGGCTCCTCCGTCGGTGTCCGACTCGGCGCGATCCCCGAAAGGAGCGCCGTCTCTAGCGGGAATAACCCCTTGGGTGGGCTTGATGAAATCGCCAGGCATCCGCCAGGATAGCCTTGAGTTCCGAGTGCCGGGGCTGCCAACCCAAAATCTCGAATGCCCGCGTGCCCCCACTCACCAACTCGGGCGGATCACCCGGGCGGCGAGGCGCGAGGCGCTCGGGAATGGGATGGCCGGTGATTCGGCGCGCGGTCTCGATGATTTCGCGGACCGAGTAGCCTTGACCGGTACCCAGGTTACAGGCCAGCGCCTGTCGGCCGGCCTGAAGCTGGGCCAGGGCCCGCAGGTGGGCATCCGCCAGGTCGATGATGTGGATGTAGTCCCGGACACAGGTGCCATCGGGGGTGGGATAGTCGTCGCCGAAAATGTCGATGGCCGGGCGATGTCCCAGGGCCACGCCGAGCACCAGGGGAATCAGGTGCGTCTCGGGGGTGTGGTCTTCGCCCAGATCTCCTTCGGGCGCAGCCCCCGCAGCGTTGAAATAGCGCAGAGCCGCATACCGCAAGCCATAGGCGTTGGAGTAGTCCTCCATCATGTGCTCCATGTGAAGTTTGGTCCGTCCATAGGGGTTGATGGGGACCTGGGGGTTGTCCTCGGTCAGGGGCAGGGCCACCGGGATTCCGTAGGTGGCGCAGGACGACGAAAAAACCAGTTCCTGGCAGTCGGCATCCCGCATCGCCTCGAGCAGGTTCCAAGCGTTGATCACGTTCTCCCGATAATACGTCGAGGGGTCCGTCACCGACTCGCCCACATAGCACCGCGCGGCAAAGTGCATGACTGCACGCGGAGCCCAACGGGCAAAGGCCTCCTTCAGGGCTTTCCGATCCCCCAGAGTCGCCCGGACCAATGGCGACTTGACGGCCTCGGGATGCCCGGTGGAAAAATCGTCGAAAACCACGACCGGCACGCCCCGAGCCTCAAGCGCCCGCACCGTGTGACTGCCGATATAGCCGGCTCCACCGACGACGAGCACGGGCCCCTCAAGCGTGGCGAAGTCGGCATCGGGCCCAAGGGAATCAGTGGTCATGGCTCGTCGCATAATACACAAAGAGACCCGGGAGCCGACAGATGCTTGTGCCCAGCAAACCCCGGCCGCGTAGGGTAGGCTCGCCCAGAGTGGAGAAGCACGACAGCCCCGCAGTCGAACTCAGTGTAGTCATGCCCTGCCTCAACGAGGCGGACACCCTGGCCACCTGTATCAGCAAGGCGCAAGCCGCCTTCGCCCAATGCGGCTGCGTGGGCGAAATCATCGTTGCCGACAACGGGAGCGTCGATGGCTGCCCGGAAATTGCCGAAGCCCACGGTGCCCGAGTCGTTCACGTCGCCGAGCGAGGTTATGGAAGCGCGCTGATGGCGGGCATCGCCGCAGCCCGGGGCCGATTCATCATCATGGGCGATGCCGACGACAGCTACGACTTCCTAGCCATCCCGAAATTTCTGAGCGAGCTAAGGGCGGGCCACGATCTGGTCCAGGGCTGCCGACTCCCCGCCGGCGGGGGGTCGATCCTTCCCGGCGCCATGCCTCCACTCCATCGCTGGCTGGGCAACCCGTTGCTCTCAGCCCTCGCGCGCACGATGTTCAAAATCCCCATCAGCGACATTTACTGTGGAATGCGCGGTTTTACCCGGGCGCTCTACGACAGTCTTGAACAACGCTGCACCGGAATGGAATTTGCCACCGAGATGATCATCCGGTCGAGTCTCGGGGGGGCGCGCATCAGCCAAGTCCCCATCACGCTCCATCCCGACGGGCGCCAGAGCCATGGACCCCACCTGCGAACCTTCCGGGACGGCTGGCGAACCCTTCGCTTTTTCCTGCTCTACAGCCCGCGCTGGCTCTTCCTGCTCCCCGGCCTTGGGCTGCTTGCCCTGGGCGCGCTCGGCTACGCCCTCGCCCTACCCGGAGTCCACTTACTCGGTGCGGAACTCGGTGCCCACACCCTGCTGGTCGCAAGCCTCGCCCTGCTCATGGGCTTTCAGTTCTTGCTCTTTGCCGTGGTGAGCAAGAGCGTCGCCGAAGGCATCGGTCTGCTCCCGGAAGATCCGCGCATGAAGCGATTTTTCAGGGTGGCCACCCTCGAGCGCGGCATCCTGCTCGGCGGAGCGGCTCTGGTCACCGGGTTGGTATTGATCGGCGCCGCCGCCGCCGAATGGCAGCGCCTGGACTTCGGACACCTCGACTACGCGTCGACCCTGCGTCAAGTCGTACCCGGCGTCACCCTGGCCGCCCTGGGAATCCAGACGATTCTTTCGAGCTTCTTCGTCAGTATGCTGGGAATGGGCCGCCGGTGAACATCCCAGAAAAAATTCACGCCGCGTATGGGACCAGGCACCGAATCCAGGTGCTTCGCCGGCATCTCGAACCCCTGCTTCCCGAGCGGGGTTCGGTCCTCGACGTGGGCTGCGGAGACGGGGCGCTGAGCCAGGAACTCGGAGCTCAAAGACCCGGCCTCGAAATCCGTGGCATCGACGTGCGGGCCCGGCCGGGCGCGCGAATTCCTGTCACGCCCTTCGATGGCAAACGCATCCCCCATGCCGACGACGCCTTCGACTGCGTCCTGCTCATCGACGTCCTTCACCACTGCGACCCCCCCGAGCACCTGCTCGCGGAAGCCGTTCGCGTGGCCCGCCGACAAATCTTAATCAAGGACCACCTGCTCGAGGGTTTCCTGGCTGGGCCCACCCTTCGCTGGATGGATCGGGTGGGCAATGCGCGGCACGGGGTGCCCCTCCCCTTCAGCTACTGGCGTGAGGCGCGCTGGCGACGGGCATGGGGGGAACTCGGTCTGGAACTCGATAGCTTCCAGGTGGAGTTGGGCCTCTACCCGCCCCCGTTGGGGATCGTCTTCAACCGGGGACTTCATTTCCTCGCCAATTTGCGACCGGGTTGAACCCTTAAGCCGCGAGACCGCAAAACCCCAACCCGCTGGCAGGCAAGCACACATGGACCCATCCGACCAAAATCCCAGGCGAACCCGTCGGCGCATCTTTCTCGGCTGGTTGTTTCTCGCCGGGATCGCCGGGTACGCCGCCCTACCCCAGATCGACGCGCTTGGGCTCTACTACGATGAGGCCTTCCTGGCCCAGCAGGCCCGGGATTTCGTAGAACCCGGACAAGCGGGGCAACACCCAGCCAGCGTGCGCAGCGTCCAACTCATGGGTCGCCCTTTTCCCGTGCGCAACGCGGTCTACCTGGGCTCACTCAAGAGCCAGTTGCTGATCCCGGCGCTGGCTCTGGCCGGCTCCAGTCCGCGAACGGTTCGCCTCGCGACCTTCGCCACCGGGTGGCTCGCCCTCGGACTCGCGATGCTCTGGGTCGCTCGCGTCTTTGGGGAGGGTGCCGCCGGACTCATGGGATTGCTGGTGGCCAGCGATCCGACCTTCTTCTTTCTCTCTCAATTTGAATGGGGTCCCTTTACCACCAACTTTCTTTGCCGGGCTGGGGCCGCACTGTGCATCGTTCTCGCCTGGCGGAACGCGTCGGTTCCCCGGGCCAGCGCCTGGGCCCTGGGCGGCGGCGCGCTGCTGGGCTTGGGCGTTTTCAGCCGAGCCGATTTCATTCTGATTCCCGGGGCGGCGGGCATCGCCCTGGCCATTGCCCGACCCGACCTGATTCGCGAGGCATTTCGGTTTCGCCGTGGCCCCCTGATCGCGGGCACCGCGGCCTTTCTCATAACGGCGCTGCCCATGATCGGCTCGGCGTTCGCAATTTTCGACAGTGCGGGCGCGACCGCCGAC
>CAWVXN010000018.1:0-15955 GCA_963933695.1 uncultured Myxococcales bacterium
CTGCTGAGGACGAATGACCAGGCAATAGAAAATCAGAAAAATCGCGCCCATCATCAGGAAGAAGCTCGGATCGAACGCTTCGCCTTGGGCCTGCATTAAAACAGTGGAGGGAATTCCCATCATCTTAAGATTTGCTCCGCTGACTCAAAATCATTTTTTCTCCTCATCTCTCATCGGTCGCCCCGGGGAAGACCTTTCCTAAATCAACCACCCGCGAACTCTTCGGCATCGCCAAAATTCCGGCCCCAACGGGTGAGCTTGGTGCCCGGATAAAAGCTCTCGAGAATATCCGTGTAAATCGCGCCGCGTCGAGCCATTCCCTGGGCACCCCATTGGCTCATTCCGACCCCGTGACCGCGTCCGGATCCAGCAAAGATGAAGGCGCCGTCGCGTACGCTCAACTGAAAGAGCGTGCTCTTGAGAATGGACTCACCCAGAGCCGCTCTCAACCTGCCTCCCGAAAGTCTCGTTTCCCCGCGGCTGCCCCTAAAGCGTAACTTCAAGACCCGGCCGCTCTCCGATCGAGCCAGAACCTGCGCCGACCAGACATCGCCGATGCCCCGGCCCATCGCTTCCAAAGCCTCGCCCATTGTGGTGCGGGAGATCTCTGTGCGCCAGTACGTATCGGGCGAGTCCTCCTCCCCCTTGACCTCCGTGCTGGTCAGATATGAAAGGTCTTGGCCCCAAACCTCCTGGGCGCTGGCCGTGCGGCCCCCAGAGGCCGAGTGATAAGCCGCCAGAATCGGCGCCCCTTGCCACATCAACACCTCACACCGCGTGGCTCGAACGGCTCCACTGACGGCTTTTCGCGGCGCGACCCACTCGAAGACCTGGCTTCGAGTATCGGCCTCCACGTGGTAAAGCCTCTTCGAATGGACCGCCCGTTGGTGGAGGCCATAGCTACGGCTGACCACGGCCTGGGCACGCAGGGCCTGATCCTTCCAGCTGGCGGGAACCTCGCCCATGAGCACCCCCGCCACATAGGCCTCCAGCGGTACTTCGGCGATCAGGGCAAGCTGATTGTCCAAGCGAACCACCGAGAGAATGCCCGGAACCCGATGCCCCTTCAGCCGAGCCTGCCCTCGCGCACTTTTCCAGGCCGCTTTGCGAACGCCGTTGACGGTGAGCTGGCCGTCCGCCGTGGGTGCGAAGCGATAGTTCTTGCCCTGGCTCGCCAGGGAAAAAGAGGATTCCCGCCGATCGAGCAAGACTCGAATCGTCGTATCGCACGCTGGAGCTGCCAGCGCGCACATCGGCGCCAGAACAGCGATCGCGATCACTGCTACCAGCCCGACCCGTCCCCCCGCGAGAATGGCCTGCATTGCGGCATCTTGATCGCACGAACTCACTGCCGGGTCAAGGGACTCCCCCGGAATTGTTGCGCTTTACCCCGGCGCGGATCAAAGATCGCCGCGGATCGCGTCCGCCCGGTCCGTCCGTTCCCAAGGAAATCCCGCGTCTTCTCGTCCGAAGTGGCCGTGGTAGGAGGTCGCCCGGTAGATCGGTCGACGGAGATCCAGCATTTCGTCGATGCCCCTGGGCGTCAGGTCGAAATGCTTTCGCACCATCTGCTCAAGACGTCCCATGTCGAGGGCGCTGGTTCCGAAAGTCTCCACTCGAATCGACAGAGGCTCAGCAACCCCAATCGCGTAGGCGAGCTGCACCTCGCAGCGGGTGGCCACACCCGCAGCCACAAGATTCTTGGCCACGTAGCGACTCGCGTACGCCGCGCTTCGGTCGACCTTCGAAGGGTCCTTGCCCGAAAAAGCGCCGCCTCCGTGACGTCCCATCCCCCCGTAGGTGTCCACGATGATCTTTCGGCCCGTAAGTCCAGCGTCCCCCATGGGCCCGCCCACTACAAAACGACCCGTAGGATTGACGTGGAAGATCGTGTCGTTGTCGATCAATTCAGCGGGAATACTCGTCCGAATGATCTGCTCGATGACTTCGTCCCGAAGCTTGTCGTAACTGACATCCGGCGAGTGCTGGGTTGAAACCACGGCTGTGTCAATCCGCGCCGCGCTGCCGTCGTCATTGTATTGCACCGTCACCTGGCTCTTGGCATCGGGCCTCAGGTAGTCGAGTTCCCCGGATTCGAAGCAATTGCGTTGGGCCTCGATCAGTTTGTGGGCATAGCGGATGGGCGCGGGCATCAATTCGGGGGTTTCATCGCACGCATATCCGAACATCATCCCCTGATCTCCGGCCCCCTGCTCCTTGTGGAGGCCCTCCCCCTCGCTGACCCCTTGGGAGATATCGGGGGATTGCCGTCCCAGAGCCACCATCACGCTGCAGGTGGATGCGTCGAAGCCCATGTCTGAACTCGTGTAACCGATGTCGTGAACCACGTTGCGAACCAGCGGTTGAATATCGACCTCGGCCTGGGTCGTCACTTCGCCACAGATCAACACGAGCCCGGTGGTCGTCGCGGTTTCACACGCCACTCGCGAAGCCGGATCCTGGGCCAGCATGGCGTCGAGAACCGCATCGGATATCTGGTCGCACATTTTGTCGGGGTGCCCCATGGACACGGATTCCGATGTGAAAAACGAACGATTGGCCATATTTTTTCTCCTGCTCCGGTGCGGGGACGGCACGCTGACGAATCGGCGGCCAGAAGTCTCCCGTAGTCATCCAATTCCTACCGGCTCCAAGCCAGCTTTCAACGGGGCCGGGACTGTAGACGAGCCAGAGGGGGCCTGAAACCCCCGCTAATTCTGGCCCGCTGCTTCGAGTAGCAACCCCAATTCCCTCACTGCCTGCTCAGCGTCGGCTCCCACAGCCCGAATCTTCAGGGTGCTCCCGTGCTCGGCCGCAAGGGACAGAATCGAGAGGATGCTGCAACCGCTCACCCACTCGTCGTCTCGGCCCACGGTAATTTCGCTCGAGAACCGGCCGGCTAGGGCAACAAATTGGCCAGCGGGCCGGGCATGCAGCCCGAGTTCGGCCCGGACCGTGAACACCCGTTCGACCTCTGCTTCTAGGCTCATCCCGGATTCCCTTCCGGAAGCAGCTGGCTTGCCACGGAGATGTTCCGCTGCCCATACTCCTTGACGAAAGTCGCCAATTCTTCGAGGGACTTATCGTCCTTGAGACTGGCCAATTTGACCAACATGGGAAGGTTCATTCCCGTGACCACCTCGACGTGGTGCTCTTCATGGAAGGAGAGCGCGACATTGGACGGAGTTCCCCCGAACATGTCGGTCAAGATGAGCACACCGTCATTCTCGTCGGCCTCGCCGATCCCCTCCAGAATCTTCTTTCGCATGGCCTCAAGCTGCTCGGAAGGATCGAGTGAAATCGAAAAAAACCTTCTTCCGTCGGGAACGATCAAGCTCAGGGCTCGAAGAAATTCCTTCCCCAGATCGCAATGCGCAACGACTACTACACCAACCGCCATCAGGCTCTCTCCACATCTCGATGAGCCACGTTCACCTCGCGCCCCATGTCCCCCAGCCAACTGCTCAGCGCCTCGGCCATGGCCACGGATCTATGCTGACCTCCTGTACAACCGATTCCTATTGTCACGTACGCTTTTCCCTCTTCGTCATAGAGCGGCAACATAAAAGAAATGAAATCCTTCAAGCGACCAAGTAGGTCCCGACCACGATCACTCTCCAGCACGTAGTCGGCGACAACCTTCTCGCGGCCGGACAGGACTCTCATTTCTTCCTCGAAATATGGATTGGGGAGAAAGCGCATGTCAAAAAGAAGCTCAACCGCCGTGGGCGTACCGTAGCGAAAGCCGAAGGACATGAGGCTGACCACCGTCGGGCGGGTCTCCCCAAGAACGTGGCCCGTGACCCGGGCCTTGAGCTCATGAACATTGAGATTTGTGGTGTCTATAATCTGATCTGCCAGACTCAGCGCATCGGCAAGAAGCGCCCTCTCCCGCTCGACTCCCTTCGCGACGCTACCCTCGGGCGAGAGGGGGTGGACCCTACGTGTCTCCCTGTAACGCTTTTCGATCACTTCGTTCGAGCAGTCCAGGAAGAGCACCTCGGTCAGCCCCCCGGCCCCCCGCAAATTAGCCGCCACAGCAGGAAATTTGGTCAGAAATCGCTCCTCCCGTGTATCGAGCGCCAGGGCGATTTTCTCTACCGGTGGGCTCGACAGAGAGCAGAGTCCGATGAACTGAGCCACGAGTTGGGCCGGGAGGTTGTCCACACAGTAGAAACCGAGATCCTCCAAGGCCGCCATGGCTGTGCTTTTCCCGCTTCCCGAAAGGCCGGCCACGAAAACGACATGGGGTATTTTTTGTCCGTTCATGCGCCTCCTTTGGGGAGAGCTCAGGCCCTCGCAGTCCCGCTCTCTTTCAGGCGTTCATCCAGTTGTCGCGCCGCGTTGTTCCCCCGGCTTCGGCTCCGATGATCCATCGCGGCAACCTCGATCAGCGAAGCCATCCCTCCCGTCGACCTCAACGGCAACGTCAAAGCCGGAATCTTCACGCCGAGTACTTCCTCCCGGGGACGCTCCAAACCGATTCGCTCATATTCCATCCCGGCCATCCAGGGTTCAAGGCGACAGATCAGTTCTACTCGCGCTTCATCGCGCACGGCGCTTGGCCCATAGAGTTGCGCAATATCCAGCAAGCCCACTCCGCGCAATTCCATGTAGTGCCGTATCGACTCAGGCGAACGTCCCATCAGAAACTTCTCGGACGAATCGGCCCCGCAAATTTCAAGACGAACGACATCGTCAGCAACGAGTCGATGTCCACGCTGAACCAGTTCGAGTGCGCTCTCGCTCTTCCCGACTCCACTCTGACCTCGAATCAGAACGCCGACCTGATGAACCTCGACCAACGCTGCGTGTAGCGGAATATCCACTGCGCTCCCCTCAAGGCCCGAACCGGCGCCGGGCAAGCCACCCTGGGAATTCAGAACTTGCCGTCCTCCACTTCGATCACCGCCATGACTTCGTCCAGGCCGACCGCCTCGGAGAGTTTCTTTCGGAAATCTGCGTTCCTACAGAATCGCGAGATGCGGGCCAACGCTTTGAGGTGCTGACGGCCACCCGCGTGCTCGGGAACAACAAGCAGGAAAAAAAGTTCCGTGGGCTGGCCATCGATGGAGTCGAAGTCCACTCCCTTGCGGCTTCGGGCGAAGCCCGCCACCAGCCCATCCAGGCCAGGCAGTTTCCCGTGCGGAATCGCAACGCCTTCGCCGATCCCGGTGCTCTGTAGCGCTTCGCGCTCCACCAGAACCTCAAGAAGTCGTTCCGCATCAATGGACGCAACGGCCCCGGCTAGGGCGCCGGCCATTTCTTCCAGCACGCGACTCTTGGTCCCTGCTTCAACGTCCAGGATTACCGCATCCCGGACCAGAATTTCCATAATCTTCATGCCGCCTCCTCGATTGGCGGCCGGGAATCTATCCTACTATCCGACCTCTCGCCGCTTGGTCGAGGAGAGGATATTCAGCGCCTCACGGTACTTGGTCACTGTCCGGCGAGCGATATCGATATTGATCACCTTGAGGTGCTCGACGATACGCTGATCCGAAAGGGGTCGTGAGCGGTCCTCGGCGGAGATCAGCTTCCTAATCTCCTCTTTGACACTCTCGCTCGCCACCGCGTCACCGTCGACCCGACTGATGGAAGAGTTGAAAAAGTACTTCAGCTCAAAAATCCCCTGAGGCGTGTGCATGTACTTGTTGGTAGTCACGCGGCTCACTGTCGATTCGTGCATGCCGATATCGTCGGCGACGTCTCGAAGATTCAGCGGCTTGAGCGACGAGACGCCCGACTCAAAGAAATCGCCCTGATAGCGAATGATGCTCTCGGTCACCTTGTAGATTGTCCGCTGTCTTTGATGAATCGATTTAATGAGCCACAAAGCCGAGCGAACTTTATCCTGCACGTAGTTCTTGGTATCTCGGCCCTCGCCCTCGGCGGGGCGAGATTCCGAAAGAACACCCTTGTAGATATTATTGATCTTGAGACGCGGGAGTCCATCTTCGTTCAGCAGGATATGAAACTCTCCCGCCACCTTGTAGACGTAGATATCGGGAGTGATGTAGACCGGCTCGTCGCCCCCAAATGCACGTCCCGGTCGGGGCTCCAATGTGCCGATCTCTCGCACCGCGACAGAGACTTCTTCGATGCTCGAATCGAGAAGTCGAGCCAACTTCTTGAGATCCCGCTTCTGGAGCAATTCAATCTGCTCTTCGACAATCTGCAATACCAGCGGGTTCGAGAGATTCAGCCTGTTGATCTGAAGCATTAGGCATTCCCGGAGGTCGCGTGCCGCGACGCCAGACGGATCGAGCTGTTGAATCTTGAAGAGAACGGCTTCCACGGCATCGGGGGGGCGGTCGGCTTGCCTCGCGAGTTCGTCGACCGTCGCGCTTAGGTAGCCCTTCTCGTTGAGATTGCCGATAATCCATTCGGCGATAGCGACCTCTGTTTCGTCGAAATCCGAGAGTTGAATCTGCCAGTTCAGATGTTCGGCCAGATTGGGAGATCGAGTCAGGGTGGCTTCTATGCTGGGACGATTGTCGTCGTCTCCAAGGCCGCGGGACTCAAGGCCCGTCAAGGGATGCGAGTCCATGTAGTCGTCCCATTCAACATCGGCGATCTTGTCCGCATCGCTGGGCGACTCTGTGACATCGGCTTCGGTGTTGGACGGGGGCTGATCGTCCCCCACGGCATCCAGATCGGCAGCCACTTCGGCCAGACCCGCATCGAACTCGGCCTCTCCACCGTCGCCGGCCGTTTCCAGTTCGCCGGCGCCCTCTTCCGCCGAACTCTCCTGGGGCGTTTCATCGCTCCGTTCGGCCGGGGTCGCTTCCTCGCGGTCATCCTCTTCGAGGCACGGATTTTCTTGCAACTCGTCCTGAACCAGATCGGCGAGTTCGAGTTGGTTGAGCTGAAGCAGCTTGATGGCTTGCTGAAGCTGGGGGGTCATCACCAACTGCTGCGATAATCGAAGCTGCTGTTTAAGTTCAATCGCCATCGTGACTCGTTTCTCTTCAGGGTTCGCTAAGAGGCTAGCCGGATTTACCTCTACAGTGTCACGTCTGTTTTACGCGTTTTCTTGAGTACGGAATCCCTTTTCTCTTGATGTACATGGGATTAGGGGAAATTACGCACTCCCATAGGGCTACCGGTCTCATTTTTGCCTGACAACCCTTCAAAACGGGTTCGGCTCGGTGTCCCGATTGCAACTGTATCGGAACAAGGGCTGGCCCGACTCCTATAATTCTCCAGAGAGCCCACACAGAGGAGGTCAGGGACGCCAAAAAAATAAAACTGCCCCCGGGGCCCGTCCCGACAACCATGGCCCCGAATCGCGCGAAGGCCCGATACACCAAAGTTCGACGCATGCAGCTCGGCTCGGGTGGGTCTAAGCGGGTGGGTCTAAGCGGGTGGGTCTAAGCGGATGGATCTAAGCGGGTGGATCTACGCTGGGCCGAGATCAGGCCGCCCCTGTCTGGTGTAACTACTTGTCGCCCCGGTTGTCGTCCCGGCCGAAGAGCGTACGGAAGGGCTCATGTGACCCCACCCAGTACATAGGTCGCAAGAGCAAGTAGTCAAAGACCACACCCACCGGGTAGATGACGTAGCTCACGATCCTCAGCGGGTTGCCCGCACTGGAGGCATCGTATTTTTCGGCAAGAGCGGGTACCGACGACGAGCCGAGCAGAACAAGTCCGAGGAAAGCCGCGAGCCAGCCGCGTGCTCTACCACGTGCGGTGCCGCGCCGAAAAGTGCCCCTCGTACCGTCTTGAAGCGCCTTCTTGCGTCGTTCAATCATCAAGAACCACCTCACCCTCGGATATGAAGCCGGAGAAACTCCTCGCCGATCCGGGAAGGACCTTAGCCCTTCCCCCAGAAGAGCGCAGCACTCACCTCCTCAGCGCCGCCAGAAACCCGGGCTGAGCAGAACAAGAACCGTAAACAGTTCGAGACGACCGGCAACCATGCAGAAGGACAGACCCAGCTTGATCGGCGCCGGAAAGTGACCAAAATCGTCGAAAGCGCCGATCTCGCCGAGCCCCGGACCGACGTTCGCGACACTCGTAATACCGCCTGAGAGCGCAGTCTCCATGTCGTATCCATACCCAGCGATCGTCAAGCTCATGAGCGCGATCAGGGCCGCATAAACCGCCAGAAAAACCCAGATACCCGCAAGCACGTCGTCGGGGACAGGCTTGCCCGCGTGTTGAACTGGAGCGCGCACCGCGTTTCGGTGTCCAGCAGTCTTGAGGTTCTTACGCACAGCGTCGATCACCAAGACCGCGCGCAGACTCTTCACCCCACCGCTCGTGGAGCCCGCCATGCCCCCCAGCAGCATCAGGGTCAACAGCACGAGATGCCCAAATGCGGGCCAAAGTTCAAAATTCACCGTGGCGTAGCCAGTCCCGGTGCTCAGCGACACCACAGTGAAAAGAATGGAACGAAAGAGCGGCTCCGACCCGTCGGGCCCTTCTTGATTCCACATGAAAGAAGTGATCGCCGCCATGGCGAGAGCGACCACCCCTAGGAAATAGCGCAGTTCTCGATCCTCGAAAAAATCCTTGACACGGCCAGCCAGCAGCTTGTAGTGCAGCACGAAATTGATTCCAGCGAGCAACATGAAAACGATGACGATCCATTCGACCGTGGCCGAGTCGAAACTGCCCACAGAGTCATTGCGCGTCGAGAACCCGCCGGTGCTCGAGGTGGTCAGCGCGTGACAGATCGCATCAAAGCCCGACAGCCCGGCAAACCACAAGGCAAACCCCTCGAGCACTGTGAGCCCAACGTAGATCAGCCAGAGCCTTCGAGCCGTTTCCGCCACCCGGGGTTTGATCTTCTCAGTAACCGGTCCCGGGACCTCGGCCTTGAAGAGTTGCATTCCCCCGATTCCTAGAATCGGCATCAGCGCGATCGTAAAAACGACGATCCCCATCCCGCCGAGCCACTGGGTAATCGATCGCCAAAGCAAGAGGGAGCGCGGCATGCTCTCGATGTCGCCAATGACCGTCGAACCCGTGGTCGTGAAGCCAGAGACCGACTCGAAGAGCGCGTCGACAGGCACCAATGCCCCGGTGGTCACGTAGGGGAGCGCCCCAAAGAGAGAGGCCAGCAACCAGGCCCCGGTCACGATGAAGAACCCATCCCGAGGCCGAATTTTCAGATTGTCCGGCTGGACGCCCAGGGCGATGGGCAAGCCCAAAAAAAGCGCCACGGCGCCGGCTGCAAGGAACGGCGTGATGGGCTCCCCGAAGTAGAGCGCTGCCGCAATGGGCGCCAGCTGCACTCCCCCCAGGAGTACCAAGAGCCACCCCGCCAGTTGAGCCGAGAGCAGAATATTCACAGTCTCGGAGCCCCTCCTCGCCGCTCACCCATTCTGACCCGCGGGCCAAGACTACAGCACGACGGCGCGTCCCGCGGGTAGCGCTCAAGGTCATCCACGAAAAATCGGTTCAGCCCATATTGATCCAACCTTGGCTTTTCTAGCAACCATTTCCTTTCATACGGTAATTTAAAGTAAAAATAGGCCATCTTTTGTGAATGAATTCAACTTGGAGCTCACTTTAGAGTGTCAAAAGGCCCTCTTTGTGATTAAGATGTCCATCCAAGCCTAGTTTACCTAAACATTTGGCCATTTTTCTAAATGATCGAGTTCGAATATCCGAATGAATCCTCTAAGCCTTCACACACCCCGGGAGCAGTATGAGTGAAAGAGTCCCCACTGGCGCCGAGAAACTGATAGAGGCCCTCGAAGCCGAGGGCGTGGAGTACATCTTCGGCTTGTCCGGGGGGGCGGCTATTCCCATTTTCGACGCCCTCGTAGATTCCCCCATCCAACTGATCCTCACCCGCCATGAGCAGGGCGCTACCCACATGGCAGACGGCTACGCCCGGGCCACCGGCCGGCCGGGGGTGGTTCTGGTCACCTCGGGTCCCGGAGCGACCAATACGGTCACCGGCTTGCTGACCGCCCATATGGACTCTGTTCCCATGGTGGTCATCACAGGCCAATGCGTCACCGACATGCTGGGCAAAGACGGCTTCCAGGAGGCTGACGTCACCAGCATCACCTACGCGGTGGTCAAGCACAGCTACCTGGTCCGCCGCGGAGCCGACATTCCACGAATCGCCCGGGAAGCCTTTTACATCGCCGCATCGGGACGCCCTGGCCCGGTGCTTGTGGACATTCCCAAGGATATCAGCCAAGGCCCGTGCGAGGCCCCTCTCTGCGTGGATGTCGACCTTCCTGGGTATACCGTTCCGTGTCACGGTTCGCCCGACAGCCTCGAGGCGGCGGCGGCGCTACTTTCGAATGCCAAGCGGCCGATCTTGCTGACGGGCCACGGCATTGTGATCGCAGAAGCCTCAAAAGCGGTAACCCTTCTCGCCGAACGCCTGGGCGCGCCCATGGTCACCACGCTCCTCGGAAAAGGCGGCACCGACGAAACCCACCCTCTGCACCTCGGGATGCTGGGCATGCACGGAACCGCCTACGCGAATAAAGCGACCGACGCTGCCGATCTCATCATGTCCATTGGCTCCCGGTGGGATGACCGCATCACGGGCAAGCTCGACGAATTCTGCCTGGGCGCCCGCAAGATTCACGTCGATATCGACCCCTCCGAGTTCAACAAGATGGTCGTACCCGATGTCTGCATCCAAGGCGATGCCCGGGTTGTGGCCGAAGAACTTCTTCCCCTGGTGGAGCCCTCGGATACATCCGCCTGGCTGAGCCAGGTTGAGGAATGGAGAAAGAAGTACCCGCTCAAATATCGCAAACAGGGTGGATTGCGGGCTCAACATGTTCTCGACCGGCTCAACGCCATTACTCAAGGCCGCGCGATCATCAGCACGGATGTCGGTCAGCACCAAATGTGGGCAGCCCAGTTCTGCAAGGTGACCGATAGCCGAAATTGGCTCAGCAGTGGTGGGGCAGGAACCATGGGTTTCGGCCTGCCTGCAGCGATTGGCGCCGCCTTCGCGAGACCGGACCAGGACGTCTGGGCCATCGTGGGCGATGGCGGTTTCCAGATGACCCAGGCCGAGTTGGCCACAGCAGGCATCCATAAATTGCGGGTCAAGTGCCTAATTATCAATAACAATTACCTGGGTATGGTCCGCCAATGGCAGGAACTGTTCTTCGAGAACCGGCTCTCCGGAGTAGACCTGGAGGGGAATCCTGATTTTGTCAAACTCGCCCAGGCCTACGGGATCAAGGCTTTCCGCATCAAGCGCCCGGGGGACGTCGATCGGATCATGCAGCAGGCGGATGCCTACGACGAAGGACCCTGCGTCGTTGTCGCCGAAGTCGTCAAAGAAGACAACGTGTTCCCGTTCATTCCTGCGGGCGCGACCCTCAGCGACATGATCATCGAGAAGCCCACAGGGAAACTCGCCAAGCCCACGGGCAGCACCTAGCCCCACGCCTTTTCTCACTCGACATGCGGACCCCAACGCCGCGACCCCGGAAACAGGGAGAAGAAAGAATGACCGCAGCCGCAGAACCCATCGACGGCGATACCGATGAAAGCTCGAACTTTCATCGCATATCCCTCTACGTCAAGAACGAGCCGGGGGTACTCGCTCGCGTGGCAATGGTCTTCTCACGCCGCGGCTACAATATCGAAAGTCTGGTGGTCAACTCTGCTGCCCGATCCGGCTACTCACGCATGACAATCACAAGCTCTGGGGACCCCACCATCCTTGAGCAGATGATCAAGCAGCTCGCGAAACTGATCGACGTTGTCCACGCCATCGACCACACCGGCGACGAGGCCTACGAAACAGAAATCGCGCTAATCAAGCTCAAATGCGATTCAGAAGAGAGACACGAAATCTTGCAAATCGTCGAACACTTCGGCGCAAAAGTCGTGGATTTCGGACGACAAAGCCTCGTCGTCCGGGTCTATGGCAGCAGCGAAAAACTCGACGCTATTCGAAACCTGCTGGCCAAATTCGAAATCTCCGAAATCGTCCGCTCAGGCAAGATCCTAATGGCACGCGGAGGAGCCACTACCTGAGTTCGCCCGCCCCCCTATTTTCTCATTCCCCTAGACGAAGAGGGGCAGAAGCGAAGAGGGGCAGAAGCGAAGCTTGACGGCTGGAATGGACAAAGAGAAAGGGCCGCTGCAAGCAACGGCCCTTTGCGGTCACCCTCCGTCCCGCGGAATAT
The DNA here is from genome assembly GCA_963933695.1 of uncultured Myxococcales bacterium. GTDB lineage: Bacteria > Myxococcota_A > UBA9160 > UBA9160 > UBA4427 > JAZXM01. The sequence goes on from CAWVXN010000018.1 coordinate 12,131, forward strand.
TCTTCCGTACCCCGAAATCGGGCGGGAGGTTCAAGATTTCGTTGGGAAAAGCCTCGACCAGAAACTCGACGACATCGCGCACAGAAATTACCGCCACGGGACAACCGCGAACGTTCACCACTGGGACGTGCCTAAAGCCGCCCACGGACATCATATTGAGCACCCAGGCCACCCGCCCATCGGCTTGAAGAAACTCGGGGTCGGCGCTCATGACTTCCTTGAGCGGCGTCTCGGCAGGATTTCGGCCGCGATTAATAACACGCAAAAGAATGTCGCGTTCGGTGAATACGCCGAGCAATGGTGAATTAGCGGTCCCGTCCTCGGTAATCAGCACGACCCCACTGTGCTCGGACTGCATCGCCCGCATCGCTTCACTGGTGGGTGCGGACTCGGAAAAGATTAGCGGCGAGCGTGTGCTGAGAACGGTGACAGGCTCCTGCAGCAGTTGGGTGTCGAATGAGCGCGGACGACTGAGTCGATCGTCGTCGAAATACGCCTCGTCATTTTTGGCGCTTGGTGAGTAATCCATTCCTCGAGTAAGTCTAGACACTATTCCCCTCCTCATTGCTTGCCTTCACGGTTCGCATGGCTTCGCTTCGAGCACCCCCGGCTCGCGCGGCGCTAACCCCCCCAGCGCGCTTCTACATCCGAACAGCTCCCCAGTAACAAGCGATCATTCACGATTCGGGAAACTCTGGCGGCAATTGGATTAGGGTTATGCCCTATTGTCGTACGCTTTGCGTGCCTTGCCAAGTAGAATATTCAAATGTTGCCTTACCCCCAAGGGCCTTAGTTTGGTTGGCTCCGAGAGTCCCCGCTGGGGTTTAACTGCGTGTGGAATACTGTTCACAAGCACATCGCTCGCGGGCCTTGTCCCACCCCCATTCCCCTGGATGAATTTTAAAACAAGATGAATTCACTGGATTACGCAGTCTTAGCCATCTACGCCGGGCTGCTCTTTCTAATCGGCGCCCGGGTCGGTCGCGGCCATCAGGAGGAGGCGGAGTTCACACTCGGTGGGCGGCGCATGCCCACGTGGGCGGTTCTCTCTTCGATGACTGCCACTGAACTCTCCGCCGCCACATTTATTGGCGTTCCTCACGCCGCCTATACGGGTGACTGGTCATACTTGCAACTCGCCGTAGGCGCATTATTGGCGAAGGCTGTCCTTGCCCGGCACGTCATCCCACTGTACAGGCGACTTGACATCGTGACCGTCTACGGATTTTTACAGGAGCGCTTCGGCGCTCGCCCCCAGCGCGCCGCCGCGCTCAGTTTTTTAATAGGCCGCCTCATCGCGTCGGGGGCACGCCTCTTCATCGCCGCGCTGGCCCTTTCCTCCGTGACCGATATTCCCATTCCATGGGCGGTGGTGGGCTGCGGTCTGGTAGCAGGGATTTACACCATCGCGGGCGGAATTCGGGCGGTGATTTGGACCGACACCCTGCAAGCCTTACTGCTCCTGGCTTCGGCCGTCGCCGTTCTTTCCCTTCTCGTCGAAGCAACCCCGGGCGGCATCTCGGGCCTCTTCGCCTGGGCGACCGACCGGGGGCAAACTCAGATTCTGCATCTCACTCCGATATTTTCCTTGACCGACGGACGAGCGCTGGGCACCGCTCTCCTCGGAGGTTTCTTTCTCACCCTTGCAACTCACTCCACCGATCACGACATGGTGCAGCGACTCTTGACCACCCGCAGTGCCAAGGGGGGCAGTCGCGCGTTAATGGGTTCCGCTCTTCTGAACTTCCCGCTCACCCTGGTTTTTCTCATGATCGGCACGGGCCTCGCTCACTTCTACGCCACCCCACCTAGCTACTCCATCGAAGACCAGGCCCGAATCCTTCCACTCTTCGCCTTTCACGAGCTCCCGCCGGGCCTCCGCGGACTCTTGTTTGCTGGTCTCTTCGCGGCCGCCATGTCGAGCTTGGATTCGGCCATCTGTGCCCTCGCGACAACCTGGACCCACGACATCCTCCCCGCCCCAGCCGGCAACCCCGACACCCTTCGTCGGATGAAGCGCAGCTCCGCGGTGATGACGCTGCTTCTCGTGGCAGCCGCCCTGGCCATGGCGCAATATCACGCATTGCTGGTCAATCACGGAACACCGCTCAACCTCGTCGAATTTGCCCTCTCCACCATGTCGATCCTCTATGGGGGACTTCTCGGCATATTCGCCCTCGGAATTACCACTCGACACCGGGGGAGCCCCACCAGCGTCGTCGCCGGACTCTCTCTCGGAGCTTTAATTGGGCTCGCCCTATTTCTCCACCCCGTCGTACTGGGATACACCCGGGTAGCTTGGCCGTGGTGGATCCCTATTGCGGCACTGGCCAGCTACGCCTTGGCAAGCACCGCCCGTACAACAGCAGTTTTCCATCCGCAAAAACCCGACTAGTCTCTCACCGGCTCTGAGCAATGTCGCCCGAGGCTCGATCATCGCATCAGGAAGAGAGACCACACTTTGAACCCAGGTAATCGCCGCGCCATTGTCGCCGCCCTCTTTGCGAACTCGGGTATCTCCGTACTCAAATTCATCGGCTGGAGTTTCACCGGTGCAGCCTCCCTACTCGCTGAAGCGGTTCACTCGGTTGCCGACACCGCCAACCAGGCGCTCCTGCTCTGGGGGAACGCCGCGGCCAAGAAGGCACCCACCCCCGATCATGCATTCGGGCACGGGAGGGAACGTTATTTCTGGGCTTTCGTAGTGGCCATGGTGATTTTTAGCCTCGGCGGGCTTTTTGCCCTCTACGAGGGCACCCTCAAGCTCTTCTCGCCCCACGCACTACGCGATCCGGCCTGGGCCATTGGAATCCTGCTGACTGGCATCGTTTTCGAAGGTCTCTCGCTCCGAACGGCAGTGCAGGTAGCCCGGCAAAGCAAGGGTTCAGAAAGTTGGTGGGCCTATATCCGCAAGACGAAGAACCCCGAACTCCCCGTGGTTCTCCTCGAAGATCTGGGGGCCCTAGCCGGACTCGTACTGGCCCTCGTGGGCATTGGACTATCGATTTGGACTGGGAATCCGCGGTTCGACGCCCTCGGAAGCGTTGCCATTGGCGTGCTGCTCGTGGGGATAGCCTCCCTACTCGCCATTGAAATGAAGAGCCTTCTGATCGGCGAATCCGCCGGTCCCGAGACCGAAAGCCTCATTCGGTCCGAGACCCTTCGCCACCCAGCGGTTCGCCGGCTGATTCAGCTGAGAACCCAGCACATCGGCCCCGACGACGTCCTAGTGGGCGCCAAGGTGGAATTCGATTCTCAGCTGAGCTTTCGTGATCTCTCGGCGGTCATCAACGAGCTCGAAGCGTCGATTCGTGAGGCCGTGCCCTACTCTGCGTTGATTTACATTGAACCGGCCGTAGACCCCAATCCCCCGGATGGGAATTCCTAACCCAAGAGGGGCCGGATCCGACAGGCCCATGGATTGGATTAGCCCCGCTGAAGACCGTCGCGTACGGAAATTTCTGTGTGGGCAATCTCTTTCTTTACTCTTTCACTGCGCGCCCGGGGCCGATGCCAAGGTTCAGCGTCCGGGATCCGTCCATTCAGTCACTGATGTATTCGCTGATGTTGCGATCCCTCGCTGGCTGCTAGAGTCGGCGCTCGGTAGGCGCCAACCTCAGCTACCGCGACCGAGTGAAGCCGGAGCACCACAAAGGCAAACTCTCCCAATTCCCGCTCCGTGGTCCCTCTCGTCCCCTCGCTTTACCTCTCTTTCCACATCTCTTACCAGCCGTCTTTCGACATCTCTTTCCAACCCTTTTTTTATCGATTTGAGTCATTCCCCCAAACATCCCCAGGAGAATCCGAGTGAAGGCGGGAGCCGAT
>CAWVXN010000019.1:0-15858 GCA_963933695.1 uncultured Myxococcales bacterium
TTGGAGATGGCGACTCGGATTCCCAAGTCTGAATTCAGCCTGCGAAAGTTGGCGGAAATGCTGAATGTGTCATCCCAGTCCCTCTATCACTATTTTCCCAACAAGAAGTCGATTTTCGATGCGATCGCTGAAGAGATCGTGAAGTCGGTTCCGGTCGTGAAGAGGGAATTGGTTTGGCGCGAGTATCTACGAGAGGCCATTCGCGGGTACCGAAGTTGGCTGCTTGCGACTAATTTTCAAGTCAAACACACTAAACCCACGGAAGACCTTGACGTTTTTCGCGTGGCGGGGCACCGAAGCTCGGAGTTATTAGCGCGGTTCGACGACTTTATTTTCGTCCTTCGGCGAGATGGTTTTGAGCTCTCTGGAGCAGTCGAGATTTGGGTTCTCTTTCAAAAACTTCTCAGACGGTTGGACCTCCACCATGCACCGACTGACGGGATGCGGGCCGCATGGGAGAACCTCCTGGTGGATATTTCTGCCTCCGAATCAGGGGAATTTACCGAGTTGGAGGATCTGGTCGGCCTGGAAATGGTCAAAGTAGACGATCTCCACGAGGCGCTCATAGAGGTGTTTTTGGAAGGAATCTCTGCCCGGTACGGGGTCAGTTAGAACTCGGGAGATAGGGCAGGAATTCGCCAACGTTCCATCCCCCATCGGCAATGAATTCGGATCCTGTGCTGTAGGAACACTCATCCGAGGCCATAAACAGCGCGAGCCGAGCAATGTCAATCGGCTGTCCACAGCGCGGAATCGGTTGGTTCTTGTAGAAGAGATCGATTTCCTCGGACCCCGTCGGGTTGCCCATGACAGTGTCTACTCCGCCCGGGTGTAGAGAGTTGACGCGTATGTTGTGACGCCCGAATTCGATGGCGGCGACCTTGGTGAGGCCCCGGATAGCCCATTTACTGCTCGCGTAGGCGATCAGTCCGTTTTTGGCTTTGAGTCCGTCGATGGAGGAAACATTGACAATGGAGCCCCCCCCGGCAGCCTTCATTGGGTCGAAAACCGTGCGCAAGCCCAGGAATGTTCCCACCTGATTGACTCCGATCACGCGGTTGTAGTCCTCGAGTGTGGTCTCTTTGATCGATGCAAAATGCGTGACCGCGGCGTTGTTGACGAGCACGTTCAGAGGACCGAGTTCGCCCGCCGCGGCAACCGCAGAGGCCCAATTCTCCTCGCTCCGGACGTCCAGGTGAACGTAGACCGCACTGTCCCCGAGGTCCTCGGCCACGGCTTTGCCTTCGTCGTCAAGCACGTCTCCCAAAATGACTCGAGCACCTTCTGCGACGAACAGACGAGCTTCGCATTCACCTTGCCCGCGGGCCGCCCCGGTAATAATCGCCACCTTGCCTTCGAGTCTGCCCGCTGCCATTTTCTTCTCCATATTTTCCAAGATTTGCCAGGGTTCGGAAACGCGAGCCGGGCACGTTGCCGGCCGACGTGGGCTGTTATCCTAACCCCATGGAACGGATGACGCTCCGACTCGCGCATCGGCCCGTGGAGGCGCGGGAGGAGGCTTCGCCGACTGGTTTCGTCGAACTCGAATCCGGGTCGTCCCGCGCTGTTCTGCTGACGCCCAGTGTGATTGATAGTCAGCGGAGTTACCCGCTGATCACAGTTTTTCATGGTGCGGGGCGCCAGGATGAGATGCTCGTCAAGGCATGTCGAGATCAACCCGATTTCCGGCAGGCGCTAGGGCGAGCTACGCGTTGTCCCTGGCCCTCTCCAACCCCGGGTTTTTCGATGCGGGGCTGTGCTGGGCAGCAGGTTTTGCGTCGATGGATCGGAACGCGGTGGGGGCTCAAGACAAGCGAACGCGTTTCTATCTCGAGTACGGCACCGCCGACCCGCTGTTCCCCTTTGATCAGATCGCGCTGCCTATGCGTAAAAACCTGGAGCGAGCCGGCTATCGGGTGCGATTCTCCGTGGACGAGGGGGGCCGCCATTGGCCGTCCGGTGCTTTTCAGGGCGAGGCGCTGGACTGGTACTTCGAGACTTCGAAGGGCATTTGAAGCCCATTGGGAAAGGCGAAGAGGCCTAGGGACCCTCTTCGCGACAGAGCACGAAGTAGCCCATGATTCGCTTTTCCATTCGAAAGGCGACCCCGATGGAGACGTGGGCCGAAACCCGTCGCATGTAGTCCCGAGTCTTGTTGTAGACAAACATTTGGAGCCCACTGGAATTTGGCTTTATTTTGGGCCATCCCCCGGGCATCGGTCCCTCGGGCAGCTTGAAATAGTCCACCACGATCGCGCCTCGCGGATCGCTCCCGCCTTCCGCGGTGGGGTGGGCGACGAAATAGCCAGGTCCAATCACTGGGCGTACGCTCGTTTCGTTGTAGCCCCAGAGTTCATCCGGAGCGCCAGTGGGTCGGCACCACCGCTTCTGGAAAAAACGAAAAGCGGGCTGGCTGTTGCGACCGGAGTGGATCACCTCCTGGCCATCTTGAATGTCGTCCGGAACAAAATGAGCCAAGTCAATCGCCGAGGCCTGAGCGGCAATCGAGTAAAGTTCTTGTTGAAGGTCCCCATTCAGAGCCAGTGTCTGATTTTTGCGTTCGGCGGCATCGAGCTGATCGAGGTGATCGGAAATTTTTTCAATCGTCGCGGCTGACTGGATCAACTGGCTCAGGGTCATCGGTGGACCTCCCAATTTTAAAAGAATAGCCGAAGCAAAGGCGATGTCGTCCGGGTTGTCGTGTTGCTTCTGAGATTGTGTTTGGCTGCTAGGATTTATTTGGTTTAGGGGAGAGATGGCTATGGGGATGCTGGAAGGAAAGAGAGGCCTGGTGACCGGTGCGGGGTCGGGCCTGGGCCGTGAGACGTGCATCCTCGCGGCTCGTGAAGGATCTCGGGTGGGGGTTCTGGATATCGATCCCCAGGCGGCAGAGGAAACTGCTTCCGCTGTGCGTGAGGCGGGGGGGGAGGCCATCGTCTGCGAAGTCGACGTGGCCGATGCGTCGGGGATGGAATCGTCGGTGGCCCGGGTGGTCGAATGCTTTGGCGGACTCGATTGGGCTTCGAACAATGCCGCTGGGGGCGCTGGTGATTTCAAGCTCCTCCATGAGATCGACGATCGCACATGGAGTCGCACCATCGATGTCTGCCTGAAGGGGGTTTTCCACGGAATCAAGTACCAGGTGCCGGCGATGCTGGCATCGGGCGGGGGCTCTATCATCAACATCAGCTCAGCCAGTCAGTTCAAGGGCGAAGCGTTTCTGGGGGCTTATGTCGCTGCAAAGGGCGGCGTGGAAGCGTTAACGAAGACTGGGGCCGCCGAGTACTCCGCGCGTGGCATACGGGTGAATTCCGTGGCTCCGGGCGGATTCGAAACGCCCTCTCTGATTCGGTACTTCGAAAAATTTCCCGAGTTCAAGGACCGAACCGTCGCGCAACACGCGATGCGGCGGGTGGGCAGGCCGGGAGAGGTTGCCGAGGCGGTTATCTGGTTGGCCTCGGAGAGGTCGTCCTTCGTGACGGGTGCCTGCTTGCAATGTGACGGGGGCGTGCTGGTCAACTCACATCTGCTCTGAATCGGTTCGGGGCCTCGTCGGAAGTCTCCTGGCTGGATGAAGGCTGCGCTCTCGCGATCTGCCCGACGACGGACCCAATCGCCATCCGGTTCCCAACGATCTAGAGTCATGGCATGGCAGGGTCTGCAATTCCTCTCGGTCCAGAACCCCAATACGAGAAAGTGGTCTCGGGCTATCAGACATTCCACTCCCCCGAACCCTTCGAGTGCGAATGGGGTGGAATCCTGCCCGAACTCAACTTGGCGTGGGAAAGTTGGGGAGAGCTCTCTCCTGAGCGGGACAATGCCATTTTGCTCCACACGGGCCTGTCCGCTTCCTCGCATGCCCGCAGCCAAAAGCAAAATCCGAATCCGGGCTGGTGGGAGGAAATAGTGGGTCCCGGGCTCGCGATTGATACCAATCGCTACTACGTCATCTGCACCAACCTGATTGGGGGCTGCTATGGCAGTACAGGGCCCTCTTCGACTGATCCGATTACTGGAAATCCCTATGCAACGGATTTTCCGATACTCACCGTTCGGGACATGGTGGGTGCACAGTTGCTACTGCTGGATCATCTCGGGATCGACACCCTGTACGCTTCGGTGGGTGCATCCCTGGGAGGTATGCAATCGCTGATGATCGCCTCGCTGGCCCCCGCTCGGGTTCAGCGGCTGGCCAGTATCTCGGCCGCTGCGTGTTCTCATCCCCAATCCATCGCCATGCGTTTCGTTCAGCGCCAAGCGGTGATGGCTGATCCCGACTGGAACGAGGGTCGCTATTACGGCCGGAGTTTTCCCCATCGTGGTCTTCGGGTGGCGCGAGAGATGGGTACGCTGACCTATCGATCTGGACCCGAATGGATGGAGCGCTTTGGTCGCAAGCGAGCGAAGAACGAAGTGCCTCGTCTCGACGAGGATTTCCAGGTTGAGAGCTACCTGGCCTATCAGGGCGATAAATTTTGTCTTCAATATGACCCCAATTCCTACTTGTATATTTCGAAGGCGATGGACCTCTTTGACATCGCGGGACAAGAAGAGGCTTCGGGGACCTCTCCGGAGGAGGCTCCGGAGCCGCACCTGACAGCCATCAAGGCGACGGCCCTGATAATTGGGGTGAAATCGGACATTCTTTTCCCTGTCTGGCAACAGCGAGAACTCGCGCGCTTGCTGGAAGAAGCCGAAATCCCGGTGACCTATGTCGAACTGGACTCTCCCTATGGCCACGACACGTTCTTGATCGAAGTGGACCAGGTGGGTGCCGCGCTTCGCGGCCTTCTGGCCAGCTAGCGGCGAACACTCGAGACGAGCACTCGAGGCGAACACTTTCAGACAGATCCGGACACTTCGGAACAGAGAACTCGAAGATGGGTCTTGAGTTCTTGAACTGACTGACTGGTGGCGTTGGCTTGCTTGGTAAAATCCCGACGGAGATTGGGATGACCGCAAAGGTTCTCGTCGTCGATGCTGATGTTCGGCCGCGCCGTGCGTTGGCCGCCGAGCTGAGACAACTGGGCTACTCGACCGTTGAAGCAGGCGACGGGGAGGAGGGCTGGAGCTTATTCTGCCAACAGGAACCCGCTCTGGTCATCACCGACCTGGCGATGCCTCGCTGCGATGGCCAGGAGTTGCTCCGTCGAATTCGTGGCCGATCCGATGTGCCCGTGATTTTCTTTACCGCTCAAGCTTCGGTGGATGCGGCGGTTGCCGCGCTGAAGGCCGGGGCGGATGACTTTGTGGCCGCGAAAGAGGGCGGTGCTGCACGCTTGGTCGGCCGGGTGGCTTCCGCCCTTGAAGGTCGCCAGGATTCCCCGGTGGGTTCACCGGTCGGCGATCGCATCCCGGGAACGAGCCTGGCGATACAGAGGTGTCGCTCCCGGATGATGGCACTGGCGCCGCTTCGTGTGCCCGTCCTTTTTTTCGGAGAAGAGGGGGTGGGGCGGAGTGCTGCGGTGGAGGCGCTGAACGCGCTCAGCTCGGGCGGTCGCGCTCGGCTCGCCACCCTGCAATGCGAGGGTTGGAAGCCAGGGCTGGGATTTCCACGGGTCGAAGCGATCCATCTGAAAGGCGTTGAAAAGTTATCGGCGAGCGCCGGGGCGTTTCTTGTGGATCGAATTCAGGAATCGGAAAGAGCCGGTTTCACTGAAGGCCCGCGGATATTCGCTTCCGCGGATCTCTTGTTCGGGTGTTCAAGAACAGGCGCGCCGGGAGTCGAACTCCGTCAACTGCTGGGTCGCTTGTCCATCGAGATGCCTGCTCTCCGCCAACGTCCAGGAGATATTCCCGATATTGCCAGCGCCTTGGTGAATCGCCTGGGAAGAACACTGGGTCGACGGGTAACCCTCAGTGCATCGGCGCTGGCGTTTCTTGTCGCTCGCCCATGGCCGGGAAACATTTCCCAACTTGAAGGTTTTTTGGAGAGGGCGGTTGCATTCAGCCGAGAGGGTTTGATTCGGCAGGGTCTGCTGGCTGAAATCGCGGATGAAGAAGATGAAAGCATTCCGTCCCTACGAAGGTACAGACAGGCCCAAGAGCATGAGCTCTTGCTCCAGGTTCTTCGGGAGACGGGGGGCAACGTCTCGCGAACGGCGGATCGGATGTTGCGCAGTCGGTCCGCCGTCTACCGACTGATCGAAAAGCACGGGATCTCATTGGCAACCAATCGTTGATTCGAGTCTACGGGTCGGGCTAGGGCAGCCATCAAATTCCTTGTCACGTCCTCGAGGGGGATGCGTTCCGCCATAATTACTTTGGGTCCGGTGCTTCTGTGTGCATTCTTGGGCGCGCGCGGGGCTGTAGCCAGAGATAATCGCAAAGATGTTCATAATCTTTATATGGTTAAGGGTGTATGGTCGTAAGATGAAGCACATCGGTTTGGCGAAGCTCGAATCGAGGGACAGTCGGGAGAACTAGAGGTTCGACTTGTATCCATCGAGCGGGCTTGCCGTTGCGATTCGCCGGGGCGTAGAGACAGGTCGTTGGGTGAGGAGGAACAGGAATATGTTTTTGATTGGTAAACGCGCTTGTTGGAGTTTTCTTTGCGTGGCTGGATTCTTATTGGTCTCGTCTTCACCAGTAGTTGCGGTGACCGACTTCGTCGCTTTCGAGAGCGGGCCAGTCAAGCCCATGGCGATGTCAGCGGATGGAACGCAGCTCTTCGTGACGAATATCCCCGACAACCGTCTCGAGATTTTTGACGTGACACCAACGGGACTCGCTTACTCAGGTTCGGTTCCGGTTGGAATGGAGCCCGTTGCCGTTGCGGTTCGCTCGGCCACAGAAGTTTGGGTGGTCAATCATCTCTCGGACAGCGTCAGCATCATCGACCTTTCGGCCACACCGCCCCAGGTGGTACGGACACTGATTGTGGGCGACGAACCTCGCGATATTGTTTTTGCCGGGGTCGGGGGGAACCGGGCATTCATCACCACGGCCCATCGGGGTCAGCAGCGAACGAACTCCACGATCTCGGGTGTCAACGGAGCTGGCAATCCGCAGTTGAGGGTCCCCGGGGTTCCGCGAGCCGACGTCTGGATTTTTGATGCCACCAGCCTCGGGCACTTACTGGGCGGAACCCCCCATCGGATCATCAGCTTCTTCGCCGATACGCCGCGGGCACTCGCGGTGAGCCCCGATGGCAATACCGTCTACGCGGCGGCATTTCGTTCGGGTAATCGCACGACGGTAGTTCCCGAGCAGGCGGTGCCGGACGGCTTCGGAAGTGCGGGGCCCGGAGGGGGCGCGCCCGGGGGCTTGCTGGGCCCGAGCGATAATTTTGCGGGCGATTCGGCGCCTGAAACCGGGATCATCGTGGGGTTCGACGGCGCGAACTGGCTCGATGTTGCTGGGCGCAACTGGAGTCCACTGGTTCAGCTAGCGCTACCGGATATTGATGTTGTGGGCTTTGACGCGAACATTACGTCTACGGCGCCGGTGGTCTTCCAGGAGATCACTCAGGTCGGGACCATTTTGTTCAACATGGTCGTGAACCCATCGACGGGAATGCTTTATGTGACGAATACGGAGCTCCCCAACCTCACGAATTTCGAAGGACCTGGAAATTATGGAGGGAGCACGGTGCAGGGGGATCTTTCGCGCTCCCGCATCTCGGTGATCGACCCGGTTGCTCTGAGCGTACTGGCACAACATCTGAACCAGCACATCGATTACAGCAAGTTGCATACGGACGTTCCCGATACTGTGGACCCCACTCAGATCGAGCACAGCCTGGCGACTCCCTTACAGACCGTGGTCTCTCAAGATGGCCTCACGCTCTACACCGCTGCCTTTGGGTCGGGAAAGGTGGGCGTGTTCAGTGCCGCCAGCATCGAGGACCCCAACTTCGCGACAAATTTTGATCCCACCACGGAAAGTGCGAATTACATCGACACCGGAGGGGGTCCTTCTGGCTTGGCTCTCGACGAGGCGAATGGTCGACTCTATGTCCTCACACGGTTCGACAACTCGGTGGTATCCGTCGACCTGGGCTCGAAGGCAACCCTACAGACCCTGGCTCTCCACAATCCGGAACCGCCTTCCGTGGTGGTGGGACGTCCGTTTCTCTACGACGCCGTCATTACCTCGGGCAACGGCGAGGCGTCGTGCTCGAGTTGTCACATTTTTGCAGACATGGATCAGATTGCCTGGAACCTGGGAGATCCCGATGCTTCGGTGTCAGTGAACACCCAACCCTCGGCGATCCCGTTGCTCCCCGCCCAGCCGAACTTTCACCCCATGAAGGGCCCCATGACGACCCAGACCCTACGCGGAATGTCGACCCATGGTTCTTTGCATTGGCGGGGCGATCGGGTGGACGGCTTTTTCGGAACCGATCCATGCCTAGAGCCGATCGGGGCCGCTTGCAGTGAAGATCACGCCTTCATGAATTTCATCGTCGCGACCGAGGGTCTGGTGGGGAAAGACGGCCACATCACGACGGCCGAAATGCAATTGTTCACCGACTTCATCCTGCAGGTATTTATTCCTCCGAATCCGGTCAGGAACATCGACAATTCCTTGACCCCGGCGCAAGCGGCTGGCCGCGCCAATTTCCTGGCGTCGGCCGGGGCTGCCACGACGGATACCGTCGCAACCTGCGACGGCTGTCACGACCTGGATCCAAGCGCGGGCTTCTTTGGAACAGGGGGCGATCGTACTTTTGAGGGCCTGGTTCAGGATGCCAAGATTGCTCACATGCGGAATCTCTATGACAAGGTGGGCATGTTCGGCGCCTTGGGCAGCAGTGTGCCGCTTGGGAACCAGATCAAGGGCTCAGGCTATCTCCACGACGGAACCGTGGGTTCGGTGAGTCAATTTGTCGGCGCAGCGGTTTTTTCGCTCTCTCCTAGCGAGGTTGTCGAGATGACCGAATTTTCCCTGGCGTTTCCCACGGACCTTGCGCCCATGGTCGCCCAGCAGGTGACGCTGACCGCATCCGGTGGCATTGAAGTCAATGCGCGAATTACTTCCATGATCAACCGGTCGAGCACGATCTACAATTCGCTGATGCTCGGCGGAGCTGTCCCAGAGTGCGATCTCATCGCAAAAGGAAGCTCCGGTGGTGTCGCTCGCGGTTGGCTCCGTGAGCCGAGTGGCCTCTTTCGTGACGATCTGAATAACACGATCTCGGATGCTGCTCTCCGAGCCCTGGCCACGACCGAAGGGCCAGTGACCTATACCTGCGTTCCGCCGGGGTCCGGGGTTCGGATGGGACTTGATCGCGATCGGGATGTTCTATTCGATGGCGTTGACAACTGCCCTAATATTTCAAATCCCCTTCAGCAAAACTTCGACGGCGACGCTCTGGGCAATGCCTGTGACCCCGACGATGACAACGATGGTCTGCTCGACGTAGTCGAGACCAATACCGGCGTATTCGTCAGTCCCACCGACACGGGCACGAATCCCCTCAACCCCGATACCGATGGGGATGGTGTTTCAGATGGAGACGAAGTCACGGCAGGAACCGACCCCAACACGGGCAGCGGGCCGCCGGGTGTCCCCGTGATGCCCGCCGCCGGCCACTTCGCCCTGATCTCGCTGTTGTTGGGGTTGGGCACCCTGATGGTCCTGCGTTTCAGGGAGACGACCTTCCGCTGACCGAAAACGTTTCGTCGGGGGCGATGCCCGGCCGCTTGGCCGCGGCAGCGCCCCCGGTTTTCGTTCAGGGGATCTCGAAGGCGAAACGCCTAAGGGGGATCGGGCCGATCTCGTCGGTGCGGAGTTCGATGATATGGCGGCCGGGAGTGAGCAATGCGGCGGGGTACTCGATGAGAACCTCCCCGGGTCCCTCGCGTTGGGCCTGGATCTCTGTGGGGTCGTGGTTGTCTGCATAAAGCCAGGTCGCCTTGATCCCCATGCCCGAGGCATCCGGGGGTAGGCTCAGGCGGATCGCCAGGGGATCGCCGGGCGCAAGGGAGTCGGGGTCGATATGCATTGTCGTGCCCTGGACCAGTTGAATCTGGGCCGATTCTTCGACGGTGGCCCGGGGGGCGGCCCGATCTGGCACGGGAACGGGTGCTGGTCGGGCCTGGGCGGTTTCAGCCGAGGGCGCTGGGCTCGGCGCCCGGATGCCGCTGGTCAATAGCCAGCCCACGCCCGCCCCTGCGAGACCGATTACGGCCACCCGGAAAGCGAGCCGGGTCCTCGTTTGGCGGTTTCTCTCGACCTCGTCCGGCATGGATCGTCTCCTCGACTGGTTTTGCCTTTCCCGTCATCCCCTTGCACGACTTCGGCCAGGATCGGGTCGGGGAGCGGGCTCAAACACCCGAGAGGCAACGGCTTGATGCACCCAGGTGCTGGCCGCTCATCATACTTGTTGCGCTAGCCTAGCCCGCCATCCAGCGAACCCCACTCGCTCCCGCAGAGGGAAGCGAGACGGTCAGCAAGTGGTGCCCGGGCGGGGTGGAACTGAGGAATGCCGAGGGACGGGCGCGGCTCCGCATTCCGGGATCGATTGAAAACCTGCCCAGACCCGGTCGGAATCCTTCGCGATGTATGAAACCCCCACTTCGGATAGCTCCGATCGGCCCAGCCCGGCGCTGGCTCGGGGTTTCGCTGGCCTAGCGGCTCTGACCTTTTGTCTGATCGTTGTCGGCGCTCTGGTTCGGGCCAACGACGCGGGCCTGGCCTGCCCGGATTGGCCCCTTTGCTATGGCGAAGTGATCCCCAGTTTCGATCTGAAAGTCGCTTTCGAGTGGGGACACCGGGTATTCGCCTTTTTTATTTCCCTGGGGTTGGCGGTCCTGTCCCTGCTCGTTCGCCGGGACCCGCGAATTCGCGGACGCTTGCTCCTGGCCTGGGCGGTTCTGGCGGTTCAAATCGTGTTCGGAGGATTGACGGTACTGCTCTCCCTGGCGCCGTGGACGGTGAGTGTTCACCTCGTGCTCGGAAATTTCTTCTGCCTGGTGCTGCTCTGGATTTCCAGGGATCTGGCCGAAAACTTTGGAGTCGGCCGGGCACCTCTCAAACTGCCTCCGGGTGCGGAGGCGCTCGTGTGGGTGACTTCGGTTGCGCTTTTCATCCAGATGGTCCTCGGCGGTTGGGTTTCGAGTCATTACGCCGGGCTGGCGTGTCTGGATTTTCCGACCTGCGACGGCGAGCGGGTGATCCCTACCCTGAAGGGCCTGGTGGGGATGCATGTCCTTCATCGGCTCAATGGCTTCGTCCTGCTCTGCGGCTACGGAATTTTGGCGTTTCGGGTTCAACGGATCGGGAGAATGGGAGGGCTGGCCAAGTTGGGCTGCGCCCTCGTCGTCACCCAGATCGGGGTGGGCGTCGTGAACGTTTTGTTTCGCCTTCCCATCCCGGTGACCGCGCTGCATAGCGGTCTGGCAGCGGCTATTGTTCTCGTCACCGCGATGCTGGTCCGAGAAGCCCTGGAGACCCGGAGCACACGGGCCCAAATCAACCCAGAGGCACGGATGGTCGAAGTTCGATGAGCAGCGCAGCCAGTTATATCGCCCTCACCAAGCCTCGGATCCTTCCGCTGGTTCTGTTTTCCGGCCTGCCCGCCCTGGTGTTGGCCGCCGGGGGGTGGCCGTCTCCTGCGCTCATTCTCGCCACCCTGATGGGCACCGCCTTCTCCGCTGCGGCGGCGAACTCGCTCAACAGCTACCTCGAGCGCGATAAAGATGCATTGATGGAGCGCACCCAACTGCGCCCCCTTCCCGCTGGAGAGATCCGTCCTGGCCGAGCGCTTCTGTTCGGTCTGACGCTGGCGGTTCTCGGTGTGGGGCTGCTCTGGGCCACGGTGGGCCAGACGCCCGCCCTGATTTCTGTGGCGGCCCTGGGCATCTATATCTTTGTCTATACGCTCTGGCTGAAGCCCCGCACTTCCTTTGCGGTGATTGTGGGCGGGATCTCCGGTGCCATTGCCCCCCTGATTGCCGACGCCGCTGTCGATGGCCATATAGGGATCGCCGGCTGGCTGCTCTTCGCCATCATCTTTATTTGGCAGCCTCCGCATTTCTACGCCATCGCACTCTTCCGCCGGGAGGACTACGCGCGCGCGGGTTTCCCCATGCTGCCCGACAGCATCGGGGAGGACGCGACCTACGATCGAATCATTCTGTGGTCCCTTGTGCTGATTCCCTTCACCCTGGCGCCCTATGTATTCCTGGATCTCGGGTACTTCTATTTGGCAGCGGCTGTCGTTCTCGACGGCTTCTTTCTCCAGCGCGCCTGGCAGCTCCGGGTACGCCGGGATAACGAAGCGGCGCGCGGTCTTTTCCTGATGTCCCTGGTGCAACTGCTCGGGCTCTTCGCCGCCATGATCGTTGACCTGGCCGCGCGCGCCTGGCTGGGCGCCTGATCAATCCCTGCCCGGCTCGCTGGCTAGGCTCCAGTCGAGAGCTCCCATGCGGTAGAGGACATGCCGGCGAAGCGGGTCGCCCTCGGGCAGTCTGGGGTGGTCGAAATCGTCGGCCGGGCTGCGCCGCATTCCGATCCGTTCCATGACTTTCCATGAGCGGGTGTTGGCCGGGACCGTGAACGAGACGACTTCGTCGAGCTCAAGGGATTCAAAGGCCCAGCGAAGAGCCGCCGATGCGGCTTCGCTCGCATAGCCACGGCCCCAGGCTTCCCGGGCGAGCCGCCAGCCGATTTCCACCGCCGGCGTAAAGGGGGCGTCGAAGCCGACTTGCATGAGGCCCACGAAGCCGATGAACGGAGGGCCGTTCCTGCACTCGACGGCCCAAAGACCGTAGCCGCACTTGACGAAGTGCTGGCGAATGCGGGCGACAAATTCTGCACTCTGGGCAGGGGTCTGAGTCGAGGGAAAGTGTTCCATGACTTCCGCGTCGGCGCACAGGCCGGCGAAGGCTTCAAGGTCGGATTCTCTCCACTCGCGCAGCAGCAGCCTTTGTGATTCGATCACAAAATCCCTTTGAGCATGCTCCGGATTCCTCGGGTGAGGGGATAAGGGATACGCCCCAACCCGGCTTAGCGGTAGGCCAAGCTGGGCAGCCAGGTGACCAGGGCGGGCCAGACAAAGAGAATGCCGATTCCTATCCCCTGAAGCGCAATGAAGGGCATGACGCCGCGATAGAGAGTGGGGGCGTCGATGCCCGGGGGAGCGACACCCTTGAGGTAGAAGAGGGCGAAGCCGACCGGGGGCGTGAGAAAGGAGGTCTGGAGGCAGACGGCAAAGAGCACCGTGAACCAGACCAGGTCGAAACCGAGCGCCTGAACGGCGGGGGCCACCAGGGGGAGAACGATGAGGGTGATCTCGATCCAGTCGAGAAAGAACCCCAGGAGAAATGTGAAGAACAGGATGACCGCCACAGTGGCATGGGGGCCCAACGGAAGGTCGAGCAGAGCGCGGTGAATTAAATCGTCGCCGCCCAGCCCCCGGAGTACCAGGGAATACGCCGTGGCTCCCAGAAAGATCGCGAATACGTAGCCCGTGGTGCGGGTGGTTTCGGTGAGCACCGCCCGCAGAACCGGACGCGAGAGTTTCCTTTTGCAGCCCGCGAGCACCAGGGCACCGAATGCGCCCACTCCGGCGGCTTCCGTGGGTGTGGCCACGCCGAAGAAGATGCTGCCGAGTACCAAGGTGATCAGCCCCAATGCGGGCAGGACGATGCGCGCAACGTCGGCCACCATGCGCCAGTTCGGCGGCGGGGCGTCCTCTGGGGCGGGGGCCACCTCCGGGCGAAGGGCCGCGTAGATCAGGATGTAGGCGATGTAGAGGGCGCCGAGCAGGCCGCCGGGAAGCAGGGCTCCGAGGAAGAGATCCCCCACCGACATGGCGAGCCGATCGGCCATCAAGACGAGCATGATGCTTGGGGGAATCAAGATGCCCAGGGTTCCCACGGCGCAAACGGTTCCCGTGGCGAGTTCGGGCCGATAGCCCTGTTCGAGCATGGCGGGCAGGCCGAGCAAGGCGAGGAGCACCACCGAGGCGCCGATGATGCCCGTTGTCGCGGCGAGCAGGATGCCGATCAAGGCCACGGTGACCGCAAGCCCGCCGCCCACCCGACCAAAGAGGCGCGCGATGTTCTTCATCAGCTCGGCGGCGATGCCCGAGCGGTCGAGGAGCAGCCCCATGAGGATGAAGAGGGGGAGGGCGACCAGGACCCAGTTGTCCATTAGATCCCAGATACGCTCGACCACGAGGGAGCTGTAGGACCAGTCAACGCCGGTATAAATGCCGAGGTCTTGTTCAAAGACGATGGCGATCGCGGTGAACAGGACGGCCAGGCCACCCAGCACCCAGCCCACGGGAAAGCCGGTCAAGATGAGGACGATGAAGAGCACAAACATCGCGATAGCGAGGAATTCCCGGGGTTCCATGGGCTAGTCGCTTCCGTTCTCGGCGTCCGGCCCGAAGAGTCGCTGGCCCACGCGAAGAAGCCGCGCGAAGAAAGCCAGTACGAGCAGGCTGAAGCCCAGGGGCAAGGCGGCTTTGATGAGATATCGCCCGGGAAGGCCTCCCGGGGAGGGGGAAACCTCGCCCTGGGCGAAGGATTGGCCCACGAATGGAATGGCAAAGACCAGAACCAGGGCGCAAAAGGGCAGGCCAAGGAGCAGGATGCCGTACAGGTCGATCCAGGCCTGCATTCTCGGCGTCAGCTTTTCGTGGAAGACGTCGACTCGCACGTGGCTGTCGGTTTGGACTCCATATGCGAGGGCACCCAAGAAGCCGACGGCATACAGATGCCATTGGGCTTCCTCGAGTTCGATGCGTCCCGACCCGAACGCGTAGCGGAGCAGGACGTTGATCACGACCACGGCGAGGAGAACCAGCCAAATCCAGGACAGAAACTCACCGCTGGCTTCGACGAAACGGCCAATGCGCCGGGAGAGACGGGTATGGGGGAGTTCGTCAGCCCGACCCGGCGTCCCGGTACTTTTCTCTTCGCTGGCCTTGCCCGGGGTCATCGGGTCCGAGGATAGGCGATGTTCTTCCAGAGAGCGTAGTCCCGTTGAAAGGCCTGCTGGGAAGCCAGAACCCGGGCAAAGTCGGGATCTTTTTCCGCCTCTTCGGCGAGTACGGCTTTGCTCTCCCGGGTTAGGGCGGCCAGGATCTCGTCGCTGAGGATTTCGGTGGTGACCCCGGTTTCCGAGTAACCGCGAAGGACCGGCGCCTGAAGGGCTTCGGCCCGGGCGAGGTTCCGGATCACCCCCGCGGTGCAGGCTGTTTCGATAATGGCCTGGTTCGTGCCCTCCAGCGCATCCCAGGCCTCCATACCCACGACCAGATGAAACGCCGTGAAGGGTTGGTGCCATCCCGGGAAATAGTTGAAGGGCGCCACCCGGTCGAAGCCGAGTTGGGCGTCGACCACGGGCAGAGAGAATTCCGTGGCATCGATGGCGCCGCGCTCCAGGGCTTGAAATATTTCGCCCCCGGGTAGGATCGTGACCGAAGCGCCCAGGCGCTGCATGACCTTGCCGCCCAGGCCTGCAAAGCGAATCTTGAGCCCAGCGAAATCCTCCGGCGAACGAACAGGGGTCCGAAACCAACCCGCCGTCTCGGGTCCGATCAAACCGCAGAGAACTGGATGTACGCCCAGGGGCGCATAAATTTCCTCGGCGAGTTCTCGGCCCCCGCCCTCGTACCACCAGGCCGTGTAGGCCCAGGGTTCGGGTCCGAAGGGGACGGCGCCAAAGAGTACGGACACCGGCACCTTGCCCTGGTCATAGCCGAGCCAGGTGTAACCGGCGGGTACTTTTTTCTCCCGCACCGCATCGACGATGCTGAGCGCGGGCACCAATTTCCCGGGCTCAAAAATTTCTACCCGAAAGCGCCCGCCGGAAACCGCCTCGATCCGCTCACCGATGTAGAGGGCATTGTCGCCCAGGGCGGGCAGGTTTGTTCCGAAGGCCACCGGCAGCCGCCAACGC
>CAWVXN010000020.1:0-15720 GCA_963933695.1 uncultured Myxococcales bacterium
CAGACGCCCCGCTGAGAACCCGTGGCCCTGGCCACGGCAGTCGGGCACGGGCAGTCCGCGACTCGAGAGGCCCGGGCAGACCCTTCGGATTTTGCTTCATTCGCTGATTCTTTGGATCTGGGCCAAGAATTTCGATCCGGTTCTCCTCGAAGCTCCGACTCTTTCCCAAGGCGCGGATTTCAGGATTTCGGTGGCCGGGCTTGGGATTGAGCGAGGCGAGAGTCGCCGTCGCCCTTACCCCAGAACCCTTTGCCCTCGGAGCCCGCGTTTAAATTTTTGCTGTCTTGAAAATCGAGCCACCAACCCACACTGATTTGTTCCCACACTGATTTGCTAAAGGAGATTACTGTGATTCGATTCCCCGCTCTGGTTGCTTTGCTCGCTCTTTCTTTTTCATCCCTGGCCCTTGCCAGCGACGACTTTTCCTTCCATGAATTCGTCCAAGCTGACCCACTCCCTATGTCCATGATCGCCGATCCCATCGACGGCTCTGAGATTGAGCTTGATCGAATTTCCCACGGCGTTGTCATTGAAGCCGAGACGAGTGGGCTCACGCCCCACTACGCATATACGGTTTGGGCCCTTGTCTTCAACGATCCCGCAGCCTGCGAGAATCAATGCGACCTCTATGACATGGGGGTCAACGGCTTCGCCGCACTCTGGACCGGGGTGGGGGTAGTGGCCAACGAAGACGGTGAAGCGGATTTTGAAGCCGTGATGTTCGAGGGGGAACCCGCCGGAGAAACCCTCATGGGACCGGGCCTGGTTGATGCCCGAAGAGCGGAAATTCATCTGATTGTTCGCTCCCATGGACCCGCGGCCTTTGGCAATCCTGCCCTTTTGAACGATCAGCTGACGACCTTTGCTGGCGGATGCGATGCGTTTGGCTGCGAGGATGTCCAGTATGCGACTCTGGCCTCCCAGGGCCAAATGGTTGCTGCCAAGAGGGACAAGGCGCCGTTTCAAGATTTCGCGCCAGCAACCCTGGGAGAGATTATTCCCGACTCAAAAATAAAGCTGAAGAGAAAGAACCGTAAAATTCGCCTCTCGGGAGAAACCACAAGCCTTGAAGCCGGCCACGCCTACACGATTTGGGCGGTAATTTTCAATCTCCCTCAGGATTGCGTTGACGGCTGCAACGCCGACGATATGAATCTCTCAAGCAGTTCCGCCATCTGGTCCGGAATCGGCTTTGTGGCCGATGAAGACGGCGAGGCGGGTTTCAAGACCCGGCTCAAGGAGGGATCCTTTCCGGGTGAAATACTCTTCGGCGCCGGCCTGACCGACGCTGACACTGCCGAAATTCTCCTGGTTGTCCGAGGCCACGGACCGGCTGCCCTCGACGACCCCGGGATGCTCGAAGCGCAAACCTCAACGTTCATGGGCGGATGCGAAGTCCATGAATGCGTTGATGTTCAGTTTGCGGTGATTGGTCAGGCAATGGAGTCCGCCGACGACGACTGAGGAATCGAGTCGTCGTCCGCGTGCACGAAAGAAAACCGTCAACTTCGCCGGGTCACCTTAGGGTGGCCCGGCGAAGTCATGGATGGGGCTCTTGGAGTTCTCCCGATAAGGCGAGGCCAGCCAGGCCGACTCGGGTATGCTCGGTTTGCACAGGGCGGTGCCAAGATGCCCGACTCCTGAGGGAATCACTCGCTGTGCGAACTTTTCCATCACCGGCACATTGAAGGAGAGCATTCGAGTGGATCACGCGTCTCGATCCGGCGCCACGTTCATTGCGCGCCTGGACCGCATCCCCGTCTGGCCCTATCCACGCTCGGTTCTCGCCATCGTGGGAGCCGGCTTCTTCTTTGCCTATTTCGACATAGTAACCATCGGCTTTGCGCTGCCGGTGATCTCCAAACAATTCAATGTTTCCGCCGAGATGGCGTCTTGGTCGATCACAAGCGGATTGATCGGGTACATCCTGGGCTCGATTCTCGACAGCCGGATCAGCGACCGCTACGGGAGGCGCGTAAGCCTCTTCCTGTCGGTCGCAGCGTTCTCGATTGGATCCCTACTTTCCGCCACGAGTCCAAGCCTGAATTGGCTGATCTTTTGGCGATTCATCTCGGGAATGGGCATCGGCGCCGAAATCGCCCTGGTCACCACCTATATGGCGGAGATTTCGCCGGCGCCCCTGCGTGGCCGCTACACCGGATGGACCATCGTCTGCGCCTTTGCGGGTTTCGCCGTTGTCCCACTCCTCGCGCTGAAAATCGTGCCTGTTTATGACTGGGGCTGGCGGTTCCTGTTCGTTGTGGGTGCTTTGGGCGGCCTGCTCATCGCCTTCATGCGCCGGGGCCTGCCCGATTCGATCCACTGGCTGGTGGCTCACGGGCGCCTCGAGGAAGCCGAGGCCGCGACCGTCGCTGCGGAAGAAAAAGCCGAGCACGTCTTGGGCCACGCCCTCCCCCCTCCGCCGGCGCCCAGCGAATCCCACAGCAAGGCGAGCGAGCCCCCTGGCCTTGGTGCTTTTTTGAAAGCACCCCTCCTGGGGCGCGTGGTTCTTCTGGGGATCATCTGGTTCGTCTACTACGTGGGCAACTATGGCTGGCTCACCTTGGCCCCCGAGCTTTTCGCCAAGCACGGATTCAGCCTCACCCAAAGCATCGCCTCGCTCTCGGTGACGGGCCTCGGTTTCGTGGCCGGGGCCATCGCCGCCGTCTATACCAGCGATCGCATCGATCGGCGCCGAAGCGCGGCACTCCTCGCGGTGGTCTGGGCCATTGCCCTCACAGTAATCGGCGTCTACGCATCGGTAGTCACAATTCCGGCCTTGGGCTTTCTGGCATCCTTCACCATCGGCTACATCATTCCTCTCCTCTATACCATCACGGGGGAAAGTTTCCCGACTTCGGTGCGGGCAACGGGCATCTCCTTGAGCGATGGTTTTGGGCATCTCGGAGGTGCCTTCTGCGGCCAGATCATCCTGGGCGTCGAGGCCGTCCAGGGTTTCGAAGGCGCCTTCTTCGCCATGGCGGCCACAGGGATCGCCACCGCCGTGCTCGTGGGGTTCGTCCGCAATCACACCGGATCCCAGCTTGACTGAGTCCGTGCGATTTTTATGACCGGGCAAATTTCACCCATGGCTCTTTGTTCACGAGCCGGAGTGAGGGCCGGAGAATGAGCCGGAGTGATGAGCCTGAGAGAGAGCCGGAGTGATGAGCCTGAGAGAGAGCCGGAGTGAGAAATATGAGTGAAAGAACCTTCGAAATCCTGAAACTCGACCATCTGGTCCTTCGAACCCGAGACCTACCACGGCTGCGGGATTTCTACCTTGAACTCGGATGCTCCATCGAGCGGGACCGCAGGGCAGAACTCGGAATGGTCCAGCTTCGAATCGGTGCATCGATGCTGGACATCGTGGACGTTCACGGGCCCATCGGGCAGTCCGGGAGCAAGCCGGGCGAAACGGATCAGAGCTTGGGCCACGGGAACGATGACCACCGGAACCTTGACCACCGAAACCTTGACCACTATGCAGTGAGAATCGAGCCCTACGACGAGGTCGCTATTCTTGCTTTCTGCGAGGCGCGGGGGATCCAGGCCGAGGCCCCGTCCTTTCCGCTCTTGGGTGCCGATGGGTATGGGCCCGCTGTCTACATCACCGACCCCGATGGCAATCGGCTGGAACTCAAGGGGCCACCCAATCCCGAACAAGGCCCCGAGTGATCCCAGAGCCTGGCCCCAGGGACCCGTCCGCCTAGGCGTCTTTCGACTAGGCGTTTTTCAACTAGGCGCCTTTCAACTAGGCGCCTTTCATTGAGGCGCCTTTCACTTATCCGCTTTTCAACTTATCCGCCTTTCAATTTAGACGCTTTCCAGTTGCCCGCTTTCAGTTAAGCGCCTTCCGCCGCGAGCTCGGCGAGCAGTTCGATGCCCGCGTCCGAGGAGGCGGCGACGGTGAGTCCGGTTGCTCCTGAATCGGCCCAATCGGCGAAGCGTTCACGGATCCGTTGGGGCGGCCCCACCAGACCGCCTTCGTCGATGTACTCATCGGGCACCGCCTCGGCGGCCTCGGCTTTTCGCCCGCCGAGATAGAGTTCCTGGATCCGCTCGGCTGCTTCCCCGTAGCCTCGCCGCACCATCATGTCCTTGTGGAAGTTCTTGTCCTTGTGCCCCATCCCCCCGACATAGAGAGCCACGTGGGGCTTGGGAATCTGGAGGGCGGAACGGATGTCATCGGTGACCACAATGCTCACCATCGGGCGGATCTCGAAATCCTTCCACGACTTGCCCCCTCCGGCCCGGGCGAAACCCTCTTCGATGGAGGCCCGATACGTCTCCAATGTGCCGGGCACGAAATTGAGCGGGATCCAGCCGTCGGCGATCTCTGCGGTGAGTCGCACGTTGGTCTCGGTACCGGTGCCGAGCCAGATCGGGATATCGGGGTTCATGTGAAGAATCGACTGCAGGGGCTTGCCGATCCCCATGGCACCCTCCCCCTTATAGGGAAGTGAAATTTCACGACCCTCGTGGGAGACAGGCGCTTCGCGCTTGAAAATCTTGCGCATGATGGTCACGTAATCCCGAATTCGCCAATAGGGGCGACCCCAGGGTTGGCCATACCAACCTTCTACAATCTGAGGCCCCGAAACACCGATTCCGCAAATAGCGCGCCCGGGCGCCAGTGCGTCCAAGGTCCCGATCTGCATGGCCGCCATGGCGGGGGTGCGCCCGGCCAACTGGATCACCGCCGTCCCCAGGCGAATCCGCTCGGTCTGAGCCGCGATCCAGGCCAGGGGGCCAATGGCATCGGAACCGTAGGCCTCGGCGGTAAAAACTGCGTCGTAGCCCAGGCGCTCGGCGAGCTTGATCGTAGCCATTGGGATTTTCAGTTTTGGCCCCGAGTAGCCCAGCATCAAGCCCAGCTTAAGCGTCATGGAAATTCTCCTTCAAAGGTTGGATCGAAAACCGACAATGGAAGCCTGTATCTATATATAGAGAAAGCGACCCATGGAAAATCCCTTCGAAAGCGAGGAGATCCGCGCGTTCCGTCGCTCATTGGCGAAATTTCTGGCGAAGAAGTCTGGCCTCACGTTGAGGAGTGGGACGAGGAAGGAGTTTTCTCGATCCGCTCGTTAGACCCGCTCGCAGATCCGCTTAGATCCGCTCCTTAGACCCCGCAGACCCCGTTCCTTAGACCCGCTCGATGATCACCGCCGGAGCCATGCCGCCCCCGGTGCACATGGTGATCAGTGCCGTTGATTCGCCTCGTCGTTCGAGTTCGTCCAGAGCGGTTCCGATCAGCATCGAACCCGTGGCCGCGATGGGGTGCCCAAGCGCAATGGCGCCGCCATTCACATTGCAGATTTCCGGATTGATATCGAGATCGCGCATGAACTTGTAGGCGACCACAGCGAAGGCCTCGTTGACCTCGAAGAGATCGATATCCGAAAGGTTCATGCCGGCCTTCTTGCAGACCTTACGTGCCGCCGGACCGGGCTCGTTGAGCATAAGGGTCGGGCTCCCTGCGGTGGTCGCCATGGCCACGATCTTGGCTCGTGGGGTCAGCCCCGTTCGCTCGACATATTCCTCGGAGGCAAGCAGCAAGCCAGCGGCGCCATCCACCACTCCCGAACTGTTTCCCGCGTGATGGACATGGTCGATCGCGAGATCGGGGTAGGCGCGCGCCACGAGTTGGGCGAAGGTTTCTCCCGTTGCATCGATAGGCAATTCCATAAACTGGTTAAAAACCGTGGGCAGATTTCCGAGAGTCTCCATGGTTGTGCTCGGTCTCGGGAACTCGTCCTTGGCCAGGGCTACCTCGCCGCCGTCGTGGAGCACCGGGACGATGCTCCCATCGAAACGTCCCTCGTCGATGGCAATTTTTGCCCTTCGCTGGCTCTCGCAAGCCAGTTCGTCGACTTCCTTACGACCTACGCCCTCGAGGGTCGCGATCATATCCGCGCAGATTCCCTGGTGGGGCTGAGGATGGAGGCCGCGCAGGTGGGTGTTTCCCATGTCCATTGTGGCGACGGCCACGGGCTGCTTCACCGAGCCGGTGTAGGACATCATTTCGACGCCCCCGGCAACCACAAGATCCGCCATGCCGCTCATGATGTTGGCTGCGCCCAAATTCACCGCCGTGATCCCCGAACCACAAAAACGATCGAGCGTGAAAGCCGGCGCGGCTGTTTCCCAACCCGCATCGAGTACGCCCATCCGGCCCACACAGGCCCCCTGCTTGCCAATCTGGGAACTGCAACCGATCACCACGTCATCCACCTCGGCGGTGTTGAGATCGTTTCGATCGCGGAGCGAAGCCAGGAGACTTCCCAGCAAGCGTTGGGGATGAATGTCCGAGAGTGAACCTTTGCCGGGCTTGCCAATTCCGCGGGGTGTGCGAGCCGCATCGATAATATAAGCCGTTGACATGGTCCTATCTCCTATTGACTGGGGCTGAGAATGAATGGGGCTGGGATTGAATGGGGCTGGGATTGAATGGGGCTGGGAATGAATCGACTGCAACCGGCTGAACCGGGATGAACAAACGAACCGAATGAATATCGAATTGGATGTTAGGATATTTGCGGCCCGGAGCCGCTACACTTTATCAGTGCCTAAAAAATTAGATGCACTCGTCGCCCGAACGGCTTTTCCCGGGGCAATTCTAGCCTCCATGGGCGGCGCCATTGCACTGATGAATCGGGGCGACCCCCCGGAAGCCGTCACCGGCTGGGTGATCCTCTCGGTCTATCTTCTTATCGCCCTGCTCGAGCGTCTCTTTCCTCTGCACCGGGAGTGGTCGCGCTCGCACGGAGATGTTCGGACCGATATCGCTCTGGCTGTGACCAACGGGATCGTCAATATCGGCGCTCAACCGCTGATCCTTGCTGGGGCGGTGGCCGTCGCAGCGTGGACTTCGGCGAATTATGGGGCAACCCTGTGGCCCAATGCGTGGCCCCTGGCCTTGCAACTTATCCCCGCGCTGATCGTCGCCGAACTCGTCGAATACACCTGCCACCGAGCCATGCACGAGGTCCCGTGGCTTTGGCGTTTCCACGCCCCCCACCACAGCGCCACCCGGCTCTACTGGCTCAATGCCCTGCGCTTCCATCCCACGGACATCCTATTGGTGGGCCCGGGAAAATTGCTGCCCCTGTTGGCCCTGGGGGCCGATGGCCGGGTGCTGGGCCTGGTGCTGATCTTCTCGGCGGTCCACGGGGTCTTTCAGCACGCCAACCTGCCCTGCCGCCTGGGGCCGCTGAACTGGATCTTCAGCATGGCGGAATTGCATCGCTGGCACCACTCGCCCATTGCCCACGAGGCCAATCACAATTATGGCGGCAACCTCATTTTCTGGGACATCGTATTCGGAACGCGCTGGCTACCCAAGGATCGCCAACCTCCAGTTCGCACCGGGATCGAGGACCTTCCCAACTTTCCGCGTGGCTACCGGCCGCTGATGGCGGCCCCCTTTCGCTGGAAGAGCTTTGTTCGCGAAGCGGGCCCTTCGGCCCCCGCCAGCCCCTAGGCGTTGATGGCTTTCTGAAAACAGGGTCGGGCCTCGATGCGTCCAACGTACGCGCGAAGATGGGTCAACTCTTCGCCCACGCAGCCAAAGCGATTGCTCATGAAGCACGAGTGGCCAAGCATCACATCCGCCGCCGAAAAATCGCCGATCAGATAGTCCTTGCCCTCAAGGGTTTCATTGATCGGCGCCAGGGCCCGAGTCAGGAGGCGCGTCGCCTGGTCCAGCGCTTCCTTGTTCTGGCGTTCCGGCGGAAGCAAGATCGTCTGCACCACAATCGTGTTCATGGGAGGCATCACCATGCCCTCGCAGTAGTGGAACCACTGGAGGTATTGCGGGAAGAGCGGGGAGTCCACCGCGGGCTTAAGTGCACCGTCGGTATAACGAGCGAGGATGTACTCCACGATGGCCCCGGACTCCCAGATCCGAACGTCGCCGTCGTCCAGAACCGGAACCCGGCCCAGGGGATGACGCGCGCGATGGGCGTCGGATTTCAGATCCTTGGGATGAAAATCCATGCGGTTCAGCTCGTACTCGAGCCCCAGTTCTTCGAGGAGCCAAACAATTCTTCCGGCGCGTGAGTTGGGAGCGAAGTGCAGGGTCAGCATGGGGGTCTCCGTAGAGTTGGGGTGAGGTAATCACCATAGGGTAGATGGATGATCATTCGGAACAAGGGCTTCGGAACCGGAACCTCGGGATGTGAATCTCAGGCGACATTGACGACGCATAGCGTCGTCCGGCCCCGGGGCAGATCAATCTCGAATTCGTCGCCCACCTCGGCGCCCAGAATTTTGCGTCCGAGGGGAGAAGAAGGAGAAAGAACGCGCACTTCGGTTCCCGAGAAGACCAGGGACTCGCCCCCGCCTGCGGGCAGCAGGAAATATGTCATCGACCCGCCGGATCTCTCGGCCTCTTCGTCTGCCTTTCGCTCTGGTTCGTCCTTCTCCTCCGTCACTCGGACAAGCGCTCCCAGCCCGGTGGGGGAATCGGCACCGAAGTCCAGAAGATCCAGCGCCCGGAGTCGATCGAGTTGGCCTCGAAGCTGCTCCACGCGCTCCGCCAGTCCGCGAGCGAGATACGATGCTTCGGTCGCACGGGTGTCCTTGGGATCCTCGGCCCGGGTCTCCTCGTGGGTCGCGCCCGCCTGGCTGCTTTGCTGGGATTGCACAAGGGTGTCCAGTTGCCCGGCGACTCGCGCAAAAATCGCATCCAACAGTTTTCGCTTGTCCAACTCAGCCACCGGCTCCGTCCCGCCCTTCTCCCATAGATTTCCCGCGCGCGCCCCCAGATCTCGGCACGGGGAGCTTGTGCACACCCTGCCCCGGCGCGCTGAACAGGCCAGAGCCGACTTGGGCCGGGCAATCGGCAGCCCCTTCGCCCGGTGGATAACGCTGCTGTTCCTAGCAAAAACATATTCTGTATTATGCTCCGGCGCTCGCGCGCCACTTCTCCCTAGGATGATGACCTTTTGCCTTGACGCCGTTTCCAAGCTGCGCGCTGATCGAGTCCTGCAGCCCCTGGTCGTTCCGGCTCAGACTTTCATGTCAGACTTTTAAGTCAACCTTTCAAGTCAACCTTTCAAGTCAACCCCTGCCTCGCCGCAAAAAGGAACGTGCGGCTTCGGAAAGACAAGCATGAACCCTCAGATTTGCCCGGCCCTGTGCACCGCCCTGGTCTTCAGCATCGCCCTGGTGGGCGCCGGAGGAGGTGCCCACGCGGCGGAACTCCCACCCCGCAATCCCTTCTTGGCCGATTCCAGCTACCCGCTGGGTCACGGCGATTCGGCCCAGCAAGATGCGCTCCCCATCCCTGGACCCGAGAATCCAGGGACGAATCTCGAGCCCAGCGAAATTCAATACGCGCCCGTGGGCCCGGCCCACTTCGGGGCCTACACCTCGGGCCCCTACCCCGATGGGCGGCGCGTGATGTGGAGCAACGGTCTCGACCGAATCGTCAAAGTGGACTTCGACACCTTTGAGATTCTCGCCACCTACTGGATACCCGGCGCTCGGAAATGGACCGAGGCCGAGGCCGACGCCTCCATCGCGCGGCTTGACAAATCCAACGAGGGCATCGCGGCCATTTGGCATGCGTTTCGCGATGCTTCCAAGCTGCGCGACCTTTCCAGCGTCTACACCGTGCTCGACGCAAGCAACACCTATTTCATCGCGAACAAGGATGGCTCCATTGCGGCCTACGCGGACGCCGACCCCAACGACCCGGCTTCGGCCATCGTCCAGACAGCGACCTTTAAGCTTCCCCCCGAAGTCACCGGACTGACCATGGGAATGAACATGACCTTCGACGGTTGGCTCATTGTCCCCACCGAGCATGGCTACGTGGTGGCGATCTCCCGGGATCTGAAGGAACACCGCGTGATCCGTATGCAGCACAGCGAGGGCGCCGAGGAAAAAACCACGCGACCCACGGGCCATGGCTGGGTGCGCAACGGCGTGGCGATCGACACCGAAGGGGGCCTCTATATCGCCTCCCAGGCGCATATGCACAAGGTCGTCTGGACAGGAGATCACCTTTCCACAGACCCCGCCGAGGGCGCCTGGACCGCTGCCTATCTGAACGACTGGGGGCACGGGTCGGGCGCAACCCCCAGCCTGATGGGCTTCGGGGAGGAAGACCGCTTCGTGGTGATCACCGACGGCCAACCCTTGATGAACGTCGTGCTCTTCTGGCGAGACGCCATCCCCAAGGATTGGAAGCCACTGCCCGGGGCGCCGGATCGGCGAATCGCCGGAATGGCACCGGCCAACATGGGCGACCCCGAACTCACTGAAATTCAGTCCGAACAGTCGGTCATTGTGGCCGACTACGGCGCACTCGTGGTCAACAATATCTCGCCCAATCCGCCCTGGTATATACCCGAACGCGCGAGAACCCTGCTCATTAGTTACCTGGGCAGTTCACCGCACTACCAGCCTTTTGGAGTTCAGAAGTTCGAGTGGGATCCCCAAACCCGCCAGCTACGCGAGGCCTGGGTGAACCGCGGGGTCAGTTCACCGAGTTGTGTCCCCATCGTGAGTTACCCCAGCGACCGGGTCTACCTGATCGGCGCACGGGAAAACCGCTGGACCCTGGAGGCTCTGGATTGGCGCGACGGGCAGAGCGCCTTCCACACGGTCATCGGTGGCCAGCGCTACAACCCTCTGTTCTCCGGAACGATCATCGACGAGGCCAGCCGCATTCACTACAGCACGCCCTGGGGCCGGGTTCGCTTGGTGCCTTCCTCAAAGACGATGCCCTAAGCCCAGAGGGGAAACTCAAAGGGAAGCTTTTCGCCTACTCCCCAGTAAATATCGGGCGTCTTTTTTCCATGAAGGCCGTCATGCCCTCCACCTGATCCTTCGTCCGGCCGCACCGCATGACCGCTTCGCGCTCGGCGGCCAGGGCTTCATCCAAAGAAGCCTCCCCCGCGCCAACCACGCAGCGAAGAACCCCGGCCACCGCCACCGGCGGCATCCCCGCGAGTTCCCGGGCCAGGGTCTGGGCCGCTTCTTTGAGCTCGGAGAGCGGGTGAACTTCCTGAACGAGGCCAATTCGCAAAGCCTCGTTTCCATCAATCTTCTTGGCGCGAAGGATCAAGTCGAGAGCTGCATCACGACCCACGCACCGGGTCAGACGTGCGGTGCCCCCCCACGCCGGAACCGCCCCCAAATCCAATTCCGGAAGTCCGATTTTCGCGCCCTCGGCGGCCGCAAGGCGGAAGTGGCAAGCCAGGGGAAGTTCCAGGCCACCCCCCAGGCAATATCCGAAGAGCGTCACAATCGAGGGTTTGTCCATGCTCTCAATAGCGGCCAGTACCCGCAGTCGCTGATCGAAGACCGCTGCGGACCCCCCACGCGCCGCCGAGCCCGATTGCAGTTGTTTCAGATCCATGCCCACCGAAAAGTCCTTCTCCCCCGCCGCGGTAAAAACCAAGGCGCGCACGTCGGGATCCCTTGAGGCATCTTGCACCGCTGCTTCGAGGGCATCCATATACTCGAAGCTCATCCGGTTGATGGGCGGATCGTTGTTGATGAGGGTCAGAACGCCCCCTTCGCATTCGATCAGCAGTGGGTTCGAGTTGGCCATGAGTGGATGTCCTATCGGCTTAACCCGGGGCGGGAAATCAGTAAGAACCTTGGCGCGCGCTGTCAGAGTGCCCCTGGATCCCTGGCCCGCCACCGCCTGATAACCTAGGTGATGGCCTGTACGGATGCCCCTCGCCTCTCGCCCCCGCCCCCGCCCCCGCACAGGGAGACTTCCGAAAAACCGGGTGACTCTTGGGCCACCTCGTCAGTGCGGTTATTCTTCTCGGCCAGCGTTCCGCATTCAACCGAAGAGGCTATGCCCAACATGTCTACCCCCTGCGAAAAAAAATACGCGGGCAAGCTCCGCACCCCGGAAGAAGCCGCTTCGCTCATCCCCGATCAGAGCTTGGTGATCTTTGGCAGCGCTATTGGACAGCCCCCGGCCCTGCTCCACGCCGTGGCCAATCGCGCTTCCAGCGGCGGCCTCAGTCACCTTCGCATGAGCTCCCTCCTGCCCTTGGATGCCAGCGCGGCTTCAATTTTTCGGGCAGAATGCCGACCGGTCATTCAGTGGGAATCCATGTTCGCAAGCCCCTTTGATCGCAAGCTGATTGCCGAAAAGTCGGCCCTCTTCACCCCGGCTTTCTTTCACCAGATCCCTCGCCTCTTCACCGAATTCATGGACATCAACGTGGCGATGATCTGCGTTTCGCCCATGGACAAGCACGGATACATGAGCCTGGGCACGAATGTCGACACCAACAAAGCCGCGGTAGCAGCCGCCGATCTGGTGCTGGCCGAAGTCAACCCCAAGATGCCCCGAGTCCATGGAGACAGCTGGGTGCATGTGGACGAAGTAGACGTCATCGTCGAACACGAGGCCGATCTTTTCGAACTGGCTGCACCCGCCGAGCGCCCGGAGGACGCGGCTATTGGTCCCCTGATTTGCGAGATGATTCCCAACGGCGCGACGATTCAACTCGGCGTCGGTGGCCTGCCCAATGCCGTGGCGAAATCTCTAATGCATCATCGAGATCTCGGGATTCACACCGAGATGTTCGTGGATTCCATGGTTGACCTCGTCGAGGCCGGCGTTGCCAACGGAGCCAACAAGGCCTTTCACCCCCGCAAGGCCCTCTATGCTTTCGCCGCGGGCACGCGCCACATGTACGACTTTCTCGACGACAACCCCTACATCGAGGCCCGCCCCGTTTCCTACGTCAACTTCCCTCCGAATATCGCCCGGAACAACGACATGATTTCGGTGAACTCCACGATCGAAATCGATCTGACCGGTCAATGCTGTTCCGAATCCATTGGTCCAAATCAATTCTCCGGGACCGGCGGGCAACACGATTATGCCCGCGGCGCATTCGACGCACCCGGAGGAAAATCAATCATCGCGTTCTACTCCACCGCCCAGGGCGGAAAGGTTTCCCGGGTAGTGCCCACACTGCAGCCCGGCGCCATCGTGACAACCCCCCGTACGGAAGTGCACTGGGTGGCTTCGGAATACGGCACCGCCAATCTCAAGGGCCTTTCCACACGAGAACGCGCCAAGGCCTTGATCCGATTGGCACACCCAACATTTCGCGACGAACTCAAACACGCGGCGGCGGGGTTGGGATACTTCTAGGTATCAGACGGCCACCGAGGGTGGGGAGCGCTAAGCTCCCGCGATGTTCGAGGGAACGCCCCCCAAAACGCTGATGACCTGGTTGATCATCGCCGGCCTGGTCTACTTTGTATTTCCCTTTGATCTGATCCCGGATTTCCTGGGCATTCCAGGTCGCGTGGACGACGTCGCGCTGATCGGATTTCTGACCTGGTTCTACCGGAATCATTTGAAGCAGTTCATGCAGGACCAGGCCCGGGCAAAGGCGGCCGGAAGTTCCTCTGGCGAAAATTCCAGCCACAGCAGTCCGGGACCCGGTCAGCGCCCCCGTGCGCTCGATGCCTACACGGTACTCGGCGTGGATCGATCGGCCTCGGGCAAGGAAATCCAGTCGGCCTACCGGGCTCGAATGCAGGAGTACCACCCGGACAAGGTGGCTCACCTGGGCGGCGAATTACAGAAACTCGCCCACTCAAAGTCCCAGGAGATTCAGCGCGCATACCAGGAAATCGGCGATTAATCCTCGATTCATCATTGTCTCGAAGGCGTCTCCTCCTTGGCGGGAGCTGACGGTTCTACGAAAGGACGAAGGGAAATGCGGCAAGCGATCGTCATGTTCGGAACCCTCGGCCTGGCACTCTCGGCAGGCGGCGCCATGGCCGAAGAAGCCCCAGAGTACTCCCCCTACCTCGGCGAGGCGCATCCCATGCACTTGCTCTGGGGTGACACTCATGTCCACAGCTCATTCAGTATGGATGCCAACGTCATGGGCAACACCCGGCTCGATCCCGGCGATGCCTATCGCTTCGCCCGGGGCGAAATGGTCACCGCGAATAGCGGGCAACCCGTTCGCCTTGATCGCCCCCTGGATTTCCTGGTGGTTTCGGATCACGCCGAATATATGGGGGTCTTGCCCAAACTCCGGGCCGAGGATCCCATTCTCCTCGCCGACCCCGACGGCAAGCGAATTTTCGAAGCCCTGACGGGAGATCCCGAGGTTGCCCTCGCAATCATGGACGAGCTGATCGGTTCCCTCGCGACCAACAAACCGATATTCGAAAATCAGGCGGCCAAGCAGGATATCTGGTCCGAGATCACCACCCTCGCCGATCGCTACAACCAGCCGGGAGTCTTCACTGCGCTAATCGGGTTTGAATGGACTTCCATGCCCGGAGGCGACAACCTTCACCGGGTAGTCATTTACGCCGATGACGCGGACAAGGCCGGGCAGATGATCCCCGTTTCGGCCTTCGACGGAGATCGCCCCGAAGACCTTTGGGCCTTCATGGGAAAATACGAGGCGGGAACCGGCGGACGCATTTTAGCCATCCCCCACAATGGGAACATCAGCAACGGGCGCATGTTCCCTGGGGAAGACTCCAATGGCGAACCCATTGGACAGGCCTATGCGGT
This sequence comes from uncultured Myxococcales bacterium, assembly GCA_963933695.1. GTDB lineage: Bacteria > Myxococcota_A > UBA9160 > UBA9160 > UBA4427 > JAZXM01. The sequence goes on from CAWVXN010000020.1 coordinate 14,531, forward strand.
GAATCGGGCTCGGTGGGAACCCCTGGTGGAGGTGACTCAGATCAAGGGAGATGGCGAAACCCACCCCTTTCTCTCCCCCGACGACGAGTTTGCCGACTTCGAGACCTGGGACAAGGGCAATTTGGCTCTTGCCGGCACGACGCCCAAACAGCCCGACATGCTGAAGCACGAGTACGCGCGCTCGGCCCTTAAAGCGGGCCTGGAATTCGAGGCAAAAACCGGGGTCAATCCGTTTAAGTTCGGAATGATCGGCAGCACCGACGCCCATACATCTTTGGCCACCGCCGCCGAGAATAACTTTTGGGGCAAGGCGGTTCTGGTCGAACCCGGGACGCCGCGCACCAACGAAACTTTCATCAAGTCGGCTGCGGGCAAGGACTCGGACATTATCGCGTGGCAACAGGTCGCGTCTGGGTATGCGGGTGTCTGGGCGACGAGCAACACCCGAGACTCGATCTTCGAGGCCATGGAACGGCGGGAGGTCTACGCCACCACCGGGTCGCGTATCCAGCTCCGGTTTTTTGGCGGCTGGCGCTACGCCCAGGAGGATGTCCTCGGGCCCGACAGCGTATTCGCCGGATACCAGAAGGGCGTGCCCATGGGCGGCGACCTGCCCCCGCGCCCCACGGAAGGCGATGAGTCTCCCGGCTTTCTCATCATGGCCCTCAAAGATCCTTTGGGTGCCCACCTCGAGCGGGTTCAGATCGTCAAGGGATGGCTCGATGCCCAGGGCGAGTCCCACGAGAAAGTTTACGATGTCGCCGTCGCCGAAACTTCCGGTTCCACGGTAAACGTTCAGGAGGCCACGTACACAAACACCGTGGGCCGTTCGCAGTTCGCGAGCTTCTGGAAGGACCCGGATTTCAATTCCGCCGAGCGAGCCTTCTACTATGTGCGCGTCATCGAGATCCCCACCCCCCGTTGGACCGCCTACGATGTGGCGCGCCTCGGGACAGAGATCATCCCCGAGGCGGCCATGGTGGTGCAGGACCGTGCCTACACGTCACCCATCTGGTACACACCGGCCCGGGTAAGAGGGGCCAGCTCGCCAGAGAGCACACCCATCCGCCTCGGCACAAATATTTCTCTCGATTAGACGCGCTCGCCCGGAAGCTTTGCCCGGGTGGCCCGGGGCATTTCTCATTGCTCCCGCACGGAAGGACCTCGGCTAGCGCAGGATCTTGTTCGCG
>CAWVXN010000021.1:0-15717 GCA_963933695.1 uncultured Myxococcales bacterium
GGCAGTTTGCTCGAGCGATATATCGATGGGATCTACGAACCTTTTTGGAAGCGCGAGTTTGATGTTGAAGACCTGTCTGCGATCTTGGAGGTACTCGAGCAGATCGATGCGCCAACCGATGGTTTCCTGGAGTATGCCCACGGGGACGGGGCAGCTTTGAACACTCGATTGCAAGAGTCTGCTTTCAAGGCCGGGATATACGGTGTTCCTACCTTTATTTTCCCCAACGAATCGGCCGTCGACCCCCAGCATCAAAAATTCTTCGGACGAGAGCATCTGCCGCGGATCAGCTGGCTGCTCAAGGGTCGCCGGGGCTCAGCGCCGGATGTCGCCTATGCACTCTCTCCGGAGATCCATGAAGCCGCCCTGGCCAAATCCGCAATGGAGCCCATGTCGGCGCCAGAGGTCACGGCGACGCCCCGGCGGTTGACCACTTATTTCGATTTCAAAAGCCCCCAATGCTACCTCGCCCTTTCATCGATTCTGGCTCTACGGGATGAAGGGATTTCAGTCGAGTGGCGGCCCTTTGCGAGCGCGCCTTTGAAAGAACCGGCTGAAGAAACTGCACACGAGAACCGAGGCACCCAGCATCGCCGTATTCGCGGCGAGTACCATGCCAACGATATCCAGCGATACGCGCCCCATAAGCTCACTGATATTTATCGTCAAACTGATTGCCTGTTTGCTGACATGGGCTTGCTCTGGTTGCAACGTGAACTTAGGGCCAGCGGAAAAGTCATCGATGGCTATGTACAACGGGTTTTTACTCATCTTTGGAAGGATGACGGCGCGATAGAATCGGCGCGAGATATTGAGTCGCTGTTGTTGGCGGCGGCGGACGACCTGAAAGCCAACTTTGGTACGGCCCGCTCCTCGGGAAGCATCCTCTCCAAAAAAGCCGGCCGAGAGGCGGAGCTGAGCAATTTGTGGCTAGATTACGCCCGGAGCCAAGGACGCGAGGACGTCGATGGAGCTCACCGGGCAGCACAGTCCGAAGCGATAAGCATGGCGCCCACTTTCTCCCTCGGTTCCGAACCCTTTCAGGGCCGAGCGCATTTCCCGTTGATGACTGCTCGACTCAAGGCCGGCATTTGATCCTCTGATCGTCGTTCGGCGTTACCCCAGCCGCGACTGGGAGCCAGGCGAAATTGGCAAACAAAAGACCGAAGATTGGAGCGAGGGAGTCACCAATGGAGAAGAGACAGCCCGAGCAGGAAATCGGAGGGGCCTACGCCAACTACGTGCTGGTTGTTCTGATGATCGTGTACATCTTCAACTTCATCGATCGCAACATCCTCTCGATTCTCGCAGAGGACATCAAGGCCGACCTCGGCGTGACCGATGCGCAAATGGGCTTCCTCTACGGAACCGTCTTTGCCGTGTTCTACGCAGTCTTTGGAATCCCTCTCGCAAGGTTTGCCGATGTTTGGACCCGAAGAAGCCTGATCTCTGTTGGGCTGGGTTTTTGGAGTTTGATGACCGCGGCCTCTGGCTTGGCTCGGTCCTTTCCCGCTCTGGCCGCGTGCCGAATCGGAGTGGGCATTGGCGAGGCCAGCGCCTCCCCATCGGCCTATTCCATGCTGGCGGACTATTTCCCCCGGCGCCTCCGGGCCACCGCGATTTCAATCTATGCGGCTGGGGTCTATATCGGCGCGGGGATAGGCATATTTCTCGGCGGCTTCATTCTCGAATGGTGGGCCGCCGAGTACCCCGTCGATCCGCCCTTTGGGCTGAAGGGATGGCAAGCGGCTTTCATGGTGGTTGGTCTGCCCGGCCTAGTCATGGCGATCTGGGTCCGCACGCTACGGGAGCCGGCTCGAGGCATCAGTGATGGTGTCGTGTCCGAGCCTCACCCGGCCCCTTTCCGCGTCCTGGCCGAGGAACTCATGGCCGTGATACCCCCCTTCAATTTGAGGGTGTTGGTGGGGCATAAGAACGCATTACGCACGAACCTGTTGGCCGCGACTTTTTTCGTCCTCGTGGCGATCTTGCTGATTCGATTGACCGGCAGCATCGGGCAATGGACGGCCACCGCGATTGGCGTCTATATCACTTTTTCCTGGGCTCAAACTCTCAAGATCCGCGACCCCGCAACCTACGCAATGATGTTCCAATCGAAATCGTTCGTTTACACCATGCTTGCATTCCCAATGATGGCCTTCGTCGGTTATGGATCCGGATTCTGGATACCGCCCCTCCTGCTTAGGCTGCACGATGTCTCGGTGGCAGATCTCGGCCTGTATATCGGCCTGGGCGCAGCCGCCGGCGGGTTCCTGGGCGTTTCGCTGGGAGGCATTCTGGCCGACTACCTAAAAACAAAATTCCCAAGTGGGCGCATGGTGCTGGGATACATCTGCATTATAGGCACCGCCCCCCTGCTCCTGCTGCTCTTGTACACCGAGAACCTGGCCTACGCATTTTGGATCAATTTCTTCTTGATGATTCCTGCGGCTTGCGGAGGTGGCATCCCTCCGAGCACAGCCAGTGACCTGGTCATGCCCCGTATGCGGGCGGTTGCGGGTGCTTACTACATCCTGATGAATACATTCATCGGGCTTGCCTTGGGGCCCTATGCCATTGGGCTAGTTTCGGACATGCTCCATACCGGTGGAATGAGTGAAGCGGACTCATTGCGCTCGGCGATTGCCATGTCGATGCTGATCTTCATACCCGCTCTCTTTTTTCTGTACTTGGCGCAAAAGCACTTGCCCACAGACGAGAGCTCACGACTCGAACGCGCACGCGCTTTGGGCGAGAAGGTCGAGGACCTTCAGGGGGCTTAGATTAATTGAATGCCTTTTGATTGAGCCCCTCTTGATCGAGGCCCATTCGATTTAGCCCCTGAGCCCCTTTAACCTATTAGCGCCGCGACCCGCGTCGAGTCCGAGCAGGAGTCACAATGTCTGACAAGACGAAGATCGCCGTTGAACTTGGAATTCCTCGGGACAACATCCTGGTGGATTGCCATGAACTCCATGCCGAGATCTTTGACCTCGAAAGCGGAGAGGTCTGGCAATCCCGAGGAAGCGTCCAACGCGAGATCTACGATTCGTGGGAACTCCCGCCCAACTTCGTCAAGGTCGGCATCGGTATAGGGGTCATGGATACACACTATTTCCGGCGCTCTCCCGGGGCCGAGAGTGACGGTCCCGTGACCGAACGAGACTTTGAGGGCCACGCCTTTATCCACTGCGCCAATCCGCCCAAAGGGGGCCCGGAATTCCCGGTGGGCAAGGACCCAAGGCTGCTCCGCGTGGACAAGCACCATTCGCTCATCTTCAGCGCCGGAGCGGAGTTCCAGGTAATCCGCCTCTCGGACGGGGCAGACTTCGTCCAGGTGGTCGCCTCCACACCACTGGGCGGAGGCTTTTTCGAGCCCGAGACTTCGCCCTCCAGCGAACTCGATTTTCACCTGCCCGAGGGATGGACACTGCGGACCGAAAAGGTCAGCCGGGACACGATCATCCACCTCCCCCATCCAACCCTCGCCTGGTTCTTCAAGAATGGGTCGAGTTTCCAGGGACCCGTCGATCTAATCACTGCTTCATAAAGCCCGGGAACCGGAAAACCGCGAACGCGCCCTCGCGCCCAGAGAGCCGACTAGCCCAGCGGACTGGACTTCAGGAAAGCCACGAGATGCTGGGCGAGCGAATTCCCGGCCCGTAGCAGTCGCCTGAACCATCCCGCGATCTCCTCTTCGCACTTCACTCATCGGACTTCACTCATCGCACTTCACTCAGGCCGCCCGACCCGTTCTCAGTGCACCGATTAAAGGCTTTCTGCCACCGACAGAGGCTTCTGCTTGGCCGAAGTCGTCGCGAGCGCTACGGGGTAACTAAGGTCTTCTCTCCCGTCGCCTGGCGCCCATACGACATCACATTCTCCAGCTTGAGGGCATCCGCCAGGGAAACACGACTCGTGTATTGGCTCGAGAAAATCGTCGTGATCTCGCTGGCCACGCGCTCGCGCAAACCCTGCCCGGCTTCCATGCCAATTCGCTGCAAGAACGGGGGAAGCAACCAGCCTCCAACTCCCCACGCCATGCCATAACTGCGATCCAGGGTCGTCGCCGTCCTCTCGAGACCACCGTAGAGATAGACCTGCTTATGGGTATCCGACCCGTACCGGCTGAACTCGGCCCCCCGGCTGAGCGCCGATTCCATCGCACTGAGGATCTGGCTGGCAAGCTTCCCTCCCCCGGTCGCGTCGAAAGCCAGGGTGGCCCCGGTTTCGGAGAGGGCATCGACGAGGGCAGCTCGGAAATTCTCGTCGCTCGAGTTCACCACGTGCTTGGCCCCAAGGCCTCGAAGTAGTTCCACCTGCTCGGCCTTACGGACAATGTTCACGAGCGGGATCCCGTCGGCCGCGCAGAGTTTCACGAGCATCTGGCCGAGATTGGACCCCGCCGCCGTGTGCACGAGCGCAGAGTGCCCCTCGAGTCGCATGGTCTCGGTCATCCCGAGCGCGGTCAGAGGGTTCACGAAGCACGAGGCGCCCTGCTCTGCCGTCGTTCCTTCGGGCAAGACGGTGCAGAAAGCAGCCGGAAGGCCACGATACTCGGCGTACGTGGGGCCCCCAAACATCGCCACGGTGCGCCCGAGAAGGGCCTGCGCGGCATCAGAAGTTCCGGCATGCACGACGGTGCCCGCCCCCTCATTCCCGCAGGCCAACGGTTGATCCACCCGGGCGGCAACGCTCTTCATCAAGTGTTCCGGGACATCCGCAGTCAAGGTGGGTCGCTCGTCGGTCCCACCCTGGCGCGCGGTCGTCATGTCAGCGGGCCCGAACATCAGCCCCATATCCGACGGATTGATGGGCGCGGCACCGACCCGCAACAGGACATCTCCCTCGCCTATTTCGGGAAGTTCGGCCTCGGCCAGAGACAGCTCGAGGGTGGCATCCGCCTTGATGGTGGAGCACATCTGAAGACTGGTCTGGGGAATATCAACGGGCATGGGAACTCCTTTGGGTCGAATTGAGAGGATCGGCAGCATAAGCCCGTTGATCTGAGATTCAAAGCCCGAGCCATCGATTCTTTGTGATCACATCGTCATTATGACATAGTGAGTGCCGAATGTACCGAATCATCGAGCCCCCCACCCCCAGCCTCTTGAGCCCCCCGGAAGCCCACCCCTGAAAGACCCGGGGCCGGATCGAGCAGGAGGCAGGAGGAAAGAGGCAGGAGGAAAGAAATGGAAATCGCACAGACCCCCAAACCCGAGCAGATCAAGGAACTGATGAGTGGGCCCGAAGACACGCCCGTCGTGATGGTCAACCTTCTTTCCTTCAAGCAGGAGGCCGACGGCGGCAATGAGGGCATGACGGGCCTGGAGTCCTATTCGCTCTACGCCGGCCACATGAAGAAGTTTGTGGAGTCCAAGGGCGGTCGATTCATTTGGAGCGGCCGTGTCGATTCAATGGTGATTGGCGAGAGCGACGCGGACTTCCAAGTCGTTGCACTCGTTGAATACCCTAGCCGCAAGGCGTTTCTCGAAATTGCGTCAAGCCCCCATGTCGCGGAGATCGGACAAGACCGCGCGAAGGGGCTCTCGGGGCAATGGCTGATCGCAACCACCGAGTCCTCCATGCAAACCCTGGCCACTAAATAACCCACCACAATTTGAGTGCGGGTTCCATCGTTTGGAATAAAGCGCAGAATAGGGATACTCTTCCGCATCGATTTTAAGGAGAGCCAATGCTGAAAACCAGCTTACAGATCGTCGGAATCATGGTGCTGCTTCTGGCAGTCACTCTTGTCACCTTGACGCTCAAGAATCAAAACGCAGACGGACCCTCGGTCCTTTTTCCCGGTGGCGAATTGGTGTCCGGTCAATTGTATCAAGGTGCTGAACCGGACTGGGCGTTTACAGACGACATTTTCACCATCGAATTGCAAACGAACGACCCGATCAGCTCGCGGCGGATCTTCATCATGGAAAGCGATGGCAAGGTCTATGTGCCGTCGGGTTACATGCGTTCTTTTCTCGGGAAATTATGGAAAGACTGGGCGTTCGACGTAGATGAAGGCAGCAGCCTGGTGGTCGCGCGAATTGACGGCGTTCGATATGAACGCAACTTATTGCGCCTGAACGACCCAGCCGTCGTTGATGGCGTAGCGGCGAAGTTGGCGAAAAAATACGCTGGGGGCGAAACGCCCGAAGCCGTCGCACAGATCAAGCAAAGTGTTGCAGATGGCGACACCTGGATATTCGAAATGGCACCCCGGAGTAAATGACCATGAATAACACGACCTATGCGAAGCTCTGCGGTGGCATTGCGCTCGTCTGGACACTGGGCCTGCTATTTATCCCGCCCTTCGCGACGACTGTCGAGCAACTGATGCTGCTGTTCCTGTCGACCAACGCGCGCTAGTAGCAAGCGCGCTGGTAGCAAGAGTACTTGTAGAAAGAGCGCTGGCAGAACGCGACATCAAACCTGCGCAGTGGGTTTTTTACACAGGGCGCGAATCGGCGCTCCCTTCCCCACGTCCATCGAGCGCTATCAGCGCATCGAGCAACTCTGACTTTGAATAGGGTTTGCGCAAAACGGGAGGGTTCCCCGCTCCCGTTGGGTCCGCATCGGAAAGCTGTCCGGTTTCATCCTCGTATCCGGTCGTCAGGAGCGTACGGACAGCGGGGTACAAGCTGAAAACCTCTTCAGCCAAGTGTCGCCCAGTAAGGCGTCCCGGCATTCTTATATCACTGAAGAGAACGTTTATCTCCCCGCCCTGTTCCGAGAGTACGGTCAATGCCTCTTCGGCGTTCCCTGCTTCAAGCACTTTGAAACCAATCGAAGTGAGATGCCGTGCAGCCAGCTTCCTGAGGCGCTCTTCGTCCTCGACGAGGAGAACCGTTCCCGTTTGTCGCGGAAAATCGGCTCTCTCTGCTTCAACTCCGCCGGCACGCGCATCAACCCGGCCTCGAATGAGCGGAACAACCAAATCTGCTCTCGTCCCCATGCCCGACTCGCTCTGCAACCGAAGTTCTCCACCCACTTTTTTCACAAAGCCGCTAATGACGCTCAGACCCAGGCCAGCCCCCTCGCCTACTTCCTTCGTGGTAAAGAAGGCGTCCGTCACTTTCGGTAGAACATCTTCCTCAATGCCACATCCATCATCACTCACGGTAATGACAATGTACTCCCCAGCCCCCAGGGAATACTCTGACTTCAGATCGCCGGTCAACTGTTCGATGGAGACTTTGACAGAAATTCTTCCTTCGGATCCAGTCGAATCTTTGGCGTTTTCGACAAGGCTAACGATCGCGCTCTCAAGTTGAGCGCTATCCACCACAACCGCTAGGTCGGGCTGATCGACATCTATGGAAATGACCCTCCTATCACTTAGCCGAGGCGACGATTTCCCAAGCGAGCCAGGAACAAGACTGCCAAGCTTGACGGTCTCCTGCAGAAATGACTGCTGAGAAGAAGCCGACAGGAGCTGTCTTGTCAGTTTCGTTGCATCGGCCGATGCCGTTGCGACATCACCCAGGCATTCTCGGAGGAATTTCTCATCCTCTGCACCATCCAAGCCACTGAGGGCGACGTCCACATTGCCCCGGATGACCGCAAGCAGATTGTTGAAATCATGTGCAATCCCTCCGGCAAGCTGACCAATAGATTCCACCCTATGGGCCTGTCGAAGCCGTCTCTCTTGCTCCCGATAGCCGGTAATATCCTGGCCCACACCAAGCACGCCAACGATTAAGCCATCCGCATCGCGCCGGGTCGTAGCATTCAGAAAGATTTCAATGCGCTCACCTGACTTGCTATTGAGGGACAGCTCATAGTTCGCTGTATTGGCCCCCGCCAATGCCGACTCCAGCACTTCCGCCACGGACTGCTTGTGGTCCTCGAAAATAAAGGTGTTGACTAGATGGTTCCCGAGAGCTTCCTCCCGGGTGTAGCCTGTGATCTTGGCCGCCATGGCGTTCCACTCGTTGACTCGCCCTTCCTGATCGACTCCGAAAATAGGCGCGTGGGCGGATTGGATGAAGAGTTGCAGTTCCGCGAGCGCTCTCTCAACTTCTCGGCTCTTTCGCCTCGCCAATTCCCTTTGCTCTGCGGCGAGGCGAGTAGCCCCATTCAAGCCGAAGAGAAACACCATCATAATCAGCGCGACGGTCCCGGTTTTTCCGACAATATTGGTAGGATTGCTGAGCTCGACTTCCGTCTCGAGGCCGTTGAAGTGGGCAAATCCGCTCAGGCCGACTGCGAGAATAATCACAGCGAGCAAGCCCAGAAATACACGATTTCCGTAGAAGACGAGCGCAGTGAATGCTGAAAGAATACTCAGCAGCGGGCCTATCCCTGCTAAGCCGGAACCATGGAACGTCATTGCGGCGCTCGCCGAAAATAAGCTGAGGAGGATCACCGATTTCGTCCGAAGCTTTAGTCTGTGCTTGAAGCGCGGAAAAAAGGCGAAAGGCAGGAGGAGCAGAGACAAAGCTGCTTGAGTGGCAGGCATGATCCCGATGTACCACCGGTAGATGAGAAAGCAGCCGACAAGCGGGCCTAGAATCGAAACCGATCGAATCAGATAGTCGGCGAACCATTCCTGGGCCTCCCTCGAGAAGGGGGCGAGGTCTGGTTCGACAGTGCGCGCCATGCTGAGGATTCTAACTTTTTTCCTTTGATAAATAAAGATAGAGCGAAGGCTCGTTGCAGTCGGCGCGACATCTTATTTCGAAAGAACAGGGGGATTAAGCTGTGCCAGAAGCCAGCTCGATTGGCCGACCCTCCCTAACCCTTCCCGGCCGCGGTCGGTCCCTATGGGTACTAGATCCCGTGACGGCTCTCCCAATAGGTACTTGACAAGGGACTTCACACGGAACTTCACAATGCATTTCACAAAGAACTTCACATAACATCCACACCCGGATCTCGTGCCCGAAGGCAGTTCGAATGTACTACCCCCAGTTCCTGTAACCGAGAGGACCTCCGATGCAAATTCAGCAACCCCCGCCCGAGGTCGCCCGAGTTGGCCTTAGGGGGATCAAAATGTTGGCAACCGCAGACGGCGAGTTTCACACCCTCGAGCGCGGACTGATGGATGCGGCGCAAAAGCACATCCTGGGCACGCAGTTCGACCTAGATGATCTGGAGTCGATCACGCCCCGCGAACTCGCTGAGGGAATACCGGAACCGCTCAGAGAGCAATTTTTCAACGGGTGCTTGATCTCCGCCCTCATCGACGGTGAGGCATCCAGCGCCGAGAGGATGCTCCTGGATGAGTACGCCGAGGCCTTTGGCATCAAGGGCCCAGAGCTCACAAGCCTGCACCGGCTTGTCGACGATCACCTGCTCCTATTCCGATTGGATATCGCCCGCCGCTCGTTCGTCGGTCAGCGGCTCAAAGGATTCATTAAGAAAGATGGGCTTCGCGGAATCTCGAACCTAATACAAGCGTTGCGCCATAAGGAGAATAGGGAGACCGCCGACCGCTACCGAAGCCTCGAGAATTGTGCCGAAGGCACATTGGGCCGCAGCTATCTCGACTTCGCTCGCAGGAACGACTTCTCGCTCCCTGGGGAGATCGGCGGGCCACCCGAACCCATTGTGTTTCATGATTGCCTACACGTGCTGGCTGGGTACGAAACATCTCCACTCGAAGAAACTCAGATCGCCTCGTTTCAGGCCGGTTTAATGAAGAAGCATCCCATGTTTGGAATGTTTTTCATGCTGGCACAGTTTCAACTGGGCATTCAGGTGACGCCCGTTGCTGACGCCGAATCCATGCAGGTCGACCCAGACCTGATGCTCAAGGCCCTCGTACGAGGCACCCAAGTCAATCGAGACCTAACGGCCGATTGGGACCCTTGGGACGATTTCGAGAAACCGGTCATCGAACTGCGGCGCGCCTACAACATCCTGCCTCGGTAGATCAGAGCGGACTCCGGGATTTGAGCAGCTCGCCAGACACGTCCACGGAGCACAGGCCGCGAGCCCGAACGCGGGACGCGAACCCTGGCCGCCGCGCTCTGGGGCCAAGTCCGCGGCATCGCGACCCTCTGGACCCGAGGTGCGTTTGGTAATACCATCGGCATCCCCCTCGATTCCATCCTCAAGTCCGCATTGGCCACGCGGTTTTCCTCTCAGCCCCTCGAAGGAGATTCCCCATGACGGAGAACATCTATCTGCAGGACAACATCTATCTGCAGGACAACATCTATCTGCAGGACAACTACGCGCCCGTCGCCGACGAGACGACCGCGTTCGATCTCCCCGTCAAAGGTGAGATCCCGGCGGAGCTACGCGGCCGGCTGATGCGAATCGGTCCCAACCCAGTCACCCCGCCCGGCCCGAACTATCATTGGTTCGTCGGGAACGGGCTCGTTCACGGGCTGCAGCTGAGCGACGGCAAGGCCGAGTGGTACCGGAGTCGTTATGTCCGCGACGATGATGTCTGCGAGGCGAAGGGCTGGCCCCAGACCCCAGGGCCGCGCTACACCGAGATCGGCAGCGGCGGCGCGAACACTAATCTGATCGCTCACGGCGGCAAGACCTTCGCGATCGTCGAGGCGGGCGGCAACCCGGTCGAGCTGACCAATGAACTCGAGACCGTCACGCGCAGCGACTTCGACGGAACGCTCCCAGGTCCGTTCTCTGCGCATCCCAAGCGGGACCCCGATACCGGCGAACTGCACGTTCTCGGCTACTACGTCGGGCTGGAGGCGCTCCACTACAATGTCGTTGGGACCGACGGCCGGGTGCGCAAGACCGTCGAGATCCCAGTTGCCGGAAAAACCATGGTCCACGACTGCTCGATTACCGAGAACTACTTCATCGTGTTCGACATGCCGGTGCTGTTCGATCCGGACCTCCTCGAGCGCGGACTCCCCCTCCCCTATCGCTGGTTCGATGACTACGGCACGCGCGTCGGCCTGCTGCCCCGGGAAGGCAACGCGGAAGATATCGTTTGGCACGAGGTCGAACCGTGCTTCCTGTTCCATGCGATGAACTCCTATGAGGATTCCGACGGTCGGGTGGTCCTGGACGTGATCCGACATCCGAAGATGTTCGCGACGGACCTGACCGGCCCGAACGATGGCCGACCGACCCTCGACCGCTGGTTGATCGATCCGAAGGGCGGCCCGGTCAAGGAGACGCGGCTCGATGAACGGGGCCAGGAATTCCCGCGCCACGACGAGCGCCTCATCGGCAAGCCCTACCGCTACGGTTATACGGGCCACGTCGGCGAGGGGCTCCTCTTTGGGGGTCTCTTGAAGCACGACCTCCAAACCGGAGAGACGCTCGAACGCAACGAGGGCGAGCATCGTCAGTTCCAGGAGCCGGTCTTCGTGCCGCGCCACGAAGGTGCGGCCGAGGATGACGGATGGCTGCTGAGCTACGTGCACGACAAGCGCCGGGATGCTACCGACGTCGTGATCCTCAACGCACAGGATTTCCAGGGGGATCCGGCCGCGGTCATCGAGCTGCCGTGCCGCGTACCGTTCGGCTTCCACGGCAACTGGGCACCCGACGCCCCGTCACCGGCCTCCTGATAGGCCTTCTATTACGCCTTCAAAAATAGAAGATTGACTTAACGACCGTACCCGGACGTTGTGCCAGAGGACAGCTTGATTGGCCTATCCCCACCGCCTCCCCGGCACTTCTGCACTCCGCGTCTGCCTTGGCGATACCGATGCGCCCGAATGGTTTACGACTCGTCACCACTCAAGAGAGATGCGACCTCCTCGAGAAGCTTTTTCTTCCGATAGGGCTTCTGGATGAAACCATCGTGAGCCGGGTTCCAGCCCTCCAGCTGGTCGAGCGCCTCTTCGGGGTGGCCGCTGGACATGATGATTGGCAATTCCATTCGTGTCTTTCTCAGCTCTGACCAGATTTCAACTCCACTGCGGCCCGGCATTGTGATGTCCAAGACCACGAGGCTGAGTGCCGACCCAATTTCTTCGGCTTTGGCGAGCGCCTGTTCTCCGTTCGAAGCAAGGTGAACATTGAAGCCGATCGCCGAGAGGTGTTTTTTTAGAATTACGCGAATGGGTTCTTCGTCGTCCACAATGAGTACTTTCCGGTTCCCAAACCGTCCTGACCCAATGGTGAGATCGGCCGCGGTCGAGGAGGGGCGGGCAGCCTCTTGAATCGGCAGCAAGAAGGTGAACCGGCTTCCGACCCCCAGAGCCGTTTCGATTCTGAGTTGGCCATCGTGGCTATCGAGGATGCCGCGCGTGGCCGCCAGTCCGAGCCCACGGCCAGCGAACTTCGTGGTGAAGAAGGGATCGAAGATCTTCGTCAACGTTTCGGCGTCCATTCCCGCCCCATCGTCTCGAACTGTGACGTAGACCACCTCTCCAAGATCCTCCCCGTGCTCGATGAACGCACTCGCCTCACTCATTCGCTCGGGCCTGCCGATTCCCGTTCCGATCTCGACCTTGCCCCCGGAGGTGCCTATTGCGTCAGACGCGTTTGTAAGCAGGTTCATCAATACCTGACGAAGCTGCGCGGATCCGCCGCGAACGAGTGGAATGTCCTTCTGTAAATCAAAGTCAAGTTCGATATTCTTGGGGATCGTTACGGAGATCAAGCTGGCTACGTCACGAACCAGCACGGAAAGGTCCAGACTCTCAGTGATGAACGTTGCCTTGCCCGCATAGGCGAGAAGCTGGCTGGTGAGTTCTGCGGCGGCTGTGGCCGCAGTCTCAACGTCGGCCAGTGGCCCTTGAATAGGGGAATTGGGTTCAAGGCCCTCGCGCGCGATCTCAGTATTGCCCAGGACTGCCATGAGCAGGTTGTTGAAATCATGAGCGATGCCTCCCGCAAGAAGGCCCAGCCCCTCCAGTTTCTGAGACTGAATCATGGCCTGTGATTCTTGCCGCGCCCGCGTGACATCCGTCATTCGCCAAGCTCTCCCGAGGAAACCCAGCTCTGTCGAGATGGGCAGAGTCCTTACCTCAAGGGTCCTTCCATCGAGCATTGAGACATCGCCCGATTCAGTCCGGGGGGAATGGAAGGCCGTGCCCTCGTGATTCCACATTTGTTGCAGTGATTTTGGAGGTGGCTCGCGAAGCATCGTCCCCAGATGCTCCTGGAGTCCCTGGCCAATATCCAACATTTTCTGAGCCGACATCCCCCAAAGATTTGCGAGAGCGTCGTTGACATAGCGGATCCTACCGCCCCGTTCCTTGAAGAGGATGCCCTCTCCAATCGCCAGATCGAGTGCCTGCAGCAAAGAGAGATGCGCCTCGGATTCATTCAGGGCGGTGCGCAGCGCCGTCCGGTCTCTGATCCGCAGACACAGCCCCGCTTCAACACCGCGGCTCTTCTCGACAACGGAGACTTCGATCAGGACGACGCGCTCGACTCCCGATTGTGATGTGAATCGGTGCTCCTCCCCGCGCCGCGCACTTTGGTTGGCTTCTGCGAGCGAAAAACTCGGCACAGTAAGTCCGAGAATTTCGCCTATCGGAGCTCCAGGGTTCAACTTCCCCTGGTCGAAGAGTTGTTCGGCGTTCGGATTCGCGTAGAGCAACTGGTGGTTGCGGCTTATGATCAGGATCGGGTCGGCATCATGGTCGAGAACACTGGGGAGAGAAACTCGCTCCAGCACAAACAGGTCGCGACGCTCGACTGCGAACAGGAAGAGGAGACAGCTGAGGGCGTATCCAAGCGCCGTGGGGTCGTACGAGAGAGGGACTGGGCTGAACACGTAGACCATGTTCATCGACATCGGGACGGCAACCGCCGCGACGAGAAATCGGCACTGCGAGCGTATCGTCGGGTCCCGTACGAAATAGCCCTCCCGTGCATGGACGAACATCGCCGCGCAGAGAGCGAAGTAGTTGATGATAGCTGTTGCGTACCAGAGCGGTCCGTACTCGCTTCTAGCAAGAGGCCGTGTTTCGATGAACAGCCCGTGCCAGGAATTCGTCACAAGCCCAATCCAGAGGAGGACATTGATCGTGACGAGTATGGGCAAGCCAGACCGAAAGGCGACCTTCCGATAGCCCATCATTTCTGAGAAACCCCTGGTAAAGAGCCACCAGCCCGGCGCGATCATCAGAAGCCCGGTATAGACCATAAGCATTCCGCTCCAGAGGAGCGTTGAGTTGTTCGGCCAAACGTTGGCAAGCAGGTCTCCGACCGAGAAGATCAGAGCGGAGAAGAAGACCAGGGGGAGTGCCGGCCAGAGCACTGCCGGTGGACGTCTGTAAAAAACGTGCGTGGACAGCGCCACCAACAGGACGATCCCAAGTGAGGTGGCAATTTGTGCTTCCGGCATGAATCAACCCATCTGTGCCCCGAGGCTTACAAGGTACTCGCCGTTATAATGCCACACCTGGGGGACGTGATACCTCAGGGTATTCCCCTGGAATTGAATAAACTTTTCCGAGTTGAAGAAAAGGATAAATACGGCATCCCTGCTGATTTCGGGCACACGGTGACAGCTAGCGATTCGAATACCAAAGGCCGGCATTCAAATAGGTCGCAAAGGAAACCCAGGCCACCTATTGGACGAAGGGTTGGCCCGTCACGGGGCTCCCAGTAGGAATTCAACATAACGCCCATACCCGGACGTTGTGCTGGAAGCCAGCTTGTATGTCCTATCTCCGTGAACGCCATGGGAACAACCACGAATCTGCAGAACGTCCCAAAGCAGCAAGCACCCGCAACGGACCATCGCCTCCACGCGACGAGATGCTGGAAGTCGGACTGGTTGTAACCGGGCATCCGCATGAGGGTGAGGCCCACCCACTCGGGGTCGAAGAGCGCCGCACCCGGCAGTCGCCGCCGCAGCGCTCTAGCCACCGTCGTCTTGCCAACGCCAAACAATCCGTTGATCAGGATGTACACCTGAAGGCTTCCCACTCCGCCAGACGCGTCGCGACGCGAAGATGTGGTTGGTGGTCAATCGTGAGCTGGGCAGTGGTCGCTGATGTGCTCTCGGTAGATCGCCACGAGTTCTCCCCATTGACCAAATGGATTTGTCGGCGCTTGGTCGGACATCCAGCTCCAATCCAAGAAACGTTCTAGATTTTCCATGCTCGCGTGATAGCCAGCGACCATCCCTGGCCTGCCAGTCCCGCAGGATCAACTCTCCGACGACCCGCTCAGCTTCTGCTTCGGTAGACGGAGTCGTCTGTTGATAGGCAGCCCAATCTCGATCTTGCAAATACGCAAACACCGCCCGCGACGGGGCTCCCCTAGGGATTTAACATAACGCCCAGGCTCGGACGTTGTGCCAGAAGCCAGCTTGTGTGTCCTATCCCCCCTGGGATCTCGCTCTCCATTCTCCACGCCTGAGGGGGCATGAGCGGGCCGTCAACCGCCCCACCCCTCAAAGACACTGGCCTGCTCTGCCTAGGCTCGCCTGTGGGCTTCTGGGGTGTCCCAAAGGCCGGTTGTGTTCGGAAGTGTCCGCTGCTCTAGGCCCCGTACAGGCGCTCTAGACTTTTATGATGCCGTTCGACAACGAAATAACTCCCCGTTCCCTGCCGCTCTGTCGACAACGAATTAACGCCCAGTTCCCAGCCGCCCTGTGACGCAATGGGCCCCGGATCGGGTGCATCGGGGGCGGGGCATCCCGTGGAAGTGGATCCGGGTCTGATCCCTGATCGGAGCGAGAGGCGAGAGAAAAGATGCGAAGAGGAGAGCATTCAATGCTGGATATTCTGAGAGTTCGAGTTTCATGGAGAGTGGCATTTCAGGGGGTGTTGGGCTTGGTCTATGCGAGCCCGGCCCTGGCGGATTGGGGCGAGCCTT
>CAWVXN010000022.1:0-15678 GCA_963933695.1 uncultured Myxococcales bacterium
TCGGTCGCATCGCAATCCAGGAAATGGCGGACTCGGGGGGTGAGTTTCAGCCAGTCGATGGTCGGTGCGAAGAGCAGGGACATTCCAAGGTGCGCATGAAAGTCAGTCACCGAGGGAAGGTCTTCGACAACGCATCGTAAGCGACCCTCGGCGTCGATTTCGAAGTAGGGAAGATCTGCAAGGCCACGATAGCCCCGATAGATGTGGCGTCCGTAAGGTCCTCGGCCGGCCCGTTCCTTTTCGAGGCGCATTTGTTCGGCGAGTCGCTGGATGTCGGCGTCGTGATACCGATTGGGATCTTCGCAGCCAAAGGGGGCCAGTAGTGAAGCAGCGCTGATTCCGAGTGCTTGCAAGAAAAGGCGGCGATCCACCGGGGCGCTCATTGGGACGAGTCTCCATCGGGATGCATCCAATACCTTCGAAAGTCGCTCCACTCTTCCTGATCGGTCACCCAGTTGGAATAAATAGCCACGCCGGAGAAGCAGTGCGATGAAGGGGATCGATTCTCCAGCGCCGCTCGGACTCCGAGCGAAGCCGTTCGCAGGTTCTCCACCTTCGGGTTGGAGTAGAGGGGAACATCCTCGTACGCAGGGAGACCGATCAGGACTTCGTGGCCTGGGACCGAACAAGCCCAGTCCACCAGAAGATTAGTTTGGTGGCGGACAAAAGCGAGGTAGGGGTTGATGTAGTTGAGCCCAGAGTCGTATGCCATCAAGACGGTTTGGTCGCTTGCCGTCATCGTGGCGATGTAGAAGTCAGCGGTCCAGAAGCTTCGGCGCAACGGACCGGGGAAGATTCCCATAAAGTTTGCTCGAGGTGTGGCCTGGCTGATCACGAAGTCAAGTCCCATGGCGGTCCGGACGTTGGCGAGCAGCGTGAGATAGCCGGGCTCGTAGTCGATCATGGGCTCAAAATCGAAGTGGACGCCATCGAAACCAATTGCGCGAAGTTCGGCGAGTGAAGCGATTAGTTCGGATTGAAAAACCGGGTCGTCGAGAGGAATGTTTTCTACTCTCGCCCCTACCCAGGCGAAAAGTCGGGCCTCAGAAAAAACCGCTCGCAGAGACGAAAAAAGCTCGCCTGGCTTGTCCCGGACGGTGCCGTCCGAGAGGGCGGGGCCCACATGGATAAAGAGGTCGCGAATTCCATGACGATCGAGATTCTGCTTGAGCTGAGCCAGTTCCCCACCGGGCACGGGCTTTCCGTTTCGGACGCCATAGCCGGTATACCACTTGTGTCCAAGCCAGATTCCATTGGCCCTGCGATCGAAGCGCTGCTCCGAGGTGGGGAAAGGGTCCCAAAAAACCGAGCCAGCAGCGATTGCGGTGGCAAGGAGCAGTAGCAAGGCCGGAAGTCGCAGTCTTCGCAATCGAACCTCAATGGCTTCAATGGGGGAAAGAAGAGTTTGGGCCGGGCCTTTGTTCCCGTTTCGGGTTCCGGCGACCGAGGACGCATGTTAGGCTAATCACGATGACACTCAAATATCGTTTGTTCGGCGGAGTTTTTCTTGTTGGACTGATTCTTGACCAGTGGACGAAGCTCTCGATTGTCGACCATTTTCGCTACGGGGAGCGCCTTGCGGTCATTCCCGGAATTTTCGATCTGACACATGTTCGGAATCCGGGTGGAGCATTCAGCCTCTTCGCCGACGGGCCTTTCGAGTGGAGGATGACTTTTTTCGTTGGAGCCACCGTGTTGGCGATCGTGCTGCTTATGATTTTCCTGGCACGTCACGAGGGGGAGGATTGGCTGACCCCGCTGGCTCTGGGCTTCGTGATGGCAGGCGCGGTAGGAAACTTGATTGACAGGCTTGCCTATGGCGAGGTGATCGATTTTATCGATATTCATCTCTGGGGCGGATATACCTGGCCGACTTTCAATGTGGCCGACAGCGCGATTGTTCTTGGCGTGGGACTGCTGCTCTTTGAGGTATTCTTCGCCGATCAAGATCTTGCCGAAGCCGACGAATCTATCGCGGATTGACTGGCCTAGGGGCAGGCGCTGGGGTTCGCTGACCGATTGGCCGGGAGATCTCTAGATCAACAAGCCAGCTAGGCAGGCGGTCATGAAACTGGCGAGGGATCCCGCGAGAATCGAGCGTAGGCCGAGGCTTGCCACTTCGTGGCGCCGGCTCGGGACCATTCCCCCGATGCCCCCCAAAAGGATCGCGAGGGATCCGAAATTGGCAAAGCCGCAGAGCGCGTATGAAGCGATTACCCGGCTTCGCTCGGTCAGCTGGCCCGACGCCATTTCTTCGCCAAGCTGCTGGTAGGCAAGGAATTCGTTGAGAACGGTCTTGATGCCAAGGAGGGAGCCCACAGCGGGGGCATCTTGCCAGGGTACGCCCATCAAGAATGCGAGGGGAGCGAGAAGCACCCCCAGAATTCTCTCGAGAGTCAGGTCCCCAATGCCCACGAAAGCACCGACCGTGCCAAGCAAATCGTTCGCCATCGCGATTAACGCCACAAAGGCAATCAAGGTTGCGCCGACGTAGGCAGCGAGCCTCATTGCATTCAGCGCTCCGTCGGCAGCGGCGTCGATGATATTTCCATCGGGCCTCTCCACCGGCGATCCGACGCCGGCCATGGTCATAGGCTCACCCGTTTCGGGGATCATGATTTTGGCAAGTAGAAGCGCGGCGGGAGCGGAGAGAATGCTGGCGGTGACAAGATGCCCCGCGAAGGCGCCACCCCCGAGAATATTCACATATGCCAAGAGCACTGAGCCGGCGACTGTCGACATTCCCAGCGTCATGGTTGTGAAGAGTTCCGATCGCGTCATCCGTTCGATATAGGGCTTGATGATCAGGCAGGATTCGACCATCCCCACAAATATATTGGCGACTGCCGCGAGACTTTCAGCCCCCGAAAGTTTCATGCTTCGGGCGAGGATCGCGGCTAGGCCTCGAACGACCCACTGAACCCAGCCGAGGTGGTAGAAGATCGAGAAGAGGCTCCCCATGAAGATGATGATGGGGAGAACGCCGAGGGCGAAGGAAAATCCGACATCGACCAGAGGGCCGAATACGAATTGGGTTCCCGCATTCGTGTAATCCAGGAGTCGCCCCACCCCGACAGCGACGCCGGAAAAGAAGGCCTGCCCGGCATTCGTCCGTAGCAACCCGAGTCCGAGTGCGAACTGAATGGCCAAGCCCCAAGCCACGGTCTTCCATGCGATCTGGCGTCGATTCGAGGAGGCTAGCCAAGCGATTCCCATCATGACGAAGAGTCCGAGAGCCGACATCAACCTCATCCCGATTTCGTTCACTTTTCCTCCCGGTCCCGATTTTGGTTTTTATCAAAAAGTTTCGCGAGTTCCCGGGTCGCGGAGATCGGATTGGCTGCGGCAGCGACCGCGGAAATGACCGCCGCACCGGATGCCCCGGTATCGAGGATGG
Organism: uncultured Myxococcales bacterium; assembly: GCA_963933695.1. Classification (GTDB taxonomy): domain Bacteria; phylum Myxococcota_A; class UBA9160; order UBA9160; family UBA4427; genus JAZXM01. The sequence continues at coordinate 3,398 of CAWVXN010000022.1, forward strand.
CGCGAATATTTCCGCCGTTGATTCCGCCGATGGCCACCAGGGGGAGTGGGGCCACCTGGCGAACCGCTTGCTCGAGGGCTTCGAGTCCGGGCGCGGTCTCGGGGGAAGCTTTGGACTGTGTGCCGAAGATGGGCCCGAAGGCCACGTAGTTCGGCCCGGCCTTAGCGGCAGCAGAGGCCTGATCGAGATTGTGAGTCGAAAGCCCGATGGCGAGCTTGGCCAAGGCCTCCTTGGGAATGCGGTCTGCCGGCATGTCGTCCTGGCCCAGGTGGAGCCCATCGGCGCCTGCAGCCATCGCGAGATCAAAACGGTCGTTGAGCACAAATAAAACCCCGGCGCGGCGTGTCATCGACCGAATGGCCTGGGCCCACTCGAGGGCCTGGGAGTCGGTTGCATGCTTTATCCGAAGTTGAATAACCGAAGCTCCCCCAGCACAGGCTGCTTCAGCCTGATCGACGGGGCTTTGAGGCCAGCGAGGGTCATCGTCTGCAAGCACGTGGAGGCCAGAAAAGGGCACGGCGGAGTTCATTCGCCGTCTCTTTTTCGTGGGAGATCGATTTCAAGCTCCATGATTTTCTTGCGCAAAGTATTTCGGTTGATTCCGAGCAACGCCGCCGCGCGAATCTGGTTGCCCTCGGTGAATTTCAGAACAGTGCTCAGCATCGGGCGTTCCACGGTTTCAATTAATCGTCGATGGAGATTGTTGGCATCGTTTTCTCCTAGAGAATCGAGAACATACTTTTCCACCATCTCCTCGATACTGTTTTTCCGGTCACCCAGACCGCCACCGGCGAGGAAGTCAAAATCTGCGGGGGAGAGAACAGGGGCAGAGGACAGGACCAGTGCCCGTTTGATGGCATTCTCGAGTTCTCGAACATTTCCCGGCCAGTCATAACTCTGGAGACGGTCGAGAGTTGCCTCGGCGATCTGAGTCTCTTTTTCGGACAGTTCCTCGGCGTATCGATGGGTAAAGTATTCGGCGAGTGTTCGAATGTCGTCCTTTCGATCGCGAAGCGGTGGTATTTCGATGGGGATTACCCGGAGTCGGTAGAGCAGGTCCTCCCGGAAAAGCCCCGCGCTTACCGCTTCCTCGAGATTCCGATGGGTCGCGGTAACGATCCTGACATCGACGAAGGCCGGGTCGCGGCCGCCCACGGGAGTGACTTCTCCACTCTGAAGGACGCGTAGCAATTTGGCCTGGAGTTCAATGGGCATATCGCCAATTTCGTCCAGGAAGAGCGTTCCCCCCGAAGCTTCTCGAAACCGCCCCAGCCTGGCGGAGATCGCCCCCGTGAAGGCACCCCTTTCGTGGCCGAAGAGTTCACTCTCGAGAAGCTCGCTGGGAATGGCCGCGGCGTTCACGGTGACGAATGGACGGTCAGACCTTGGGCTTGCAGCATGAATCGCCTGGGCGACCAACTCTTTTCCGGTTCCACTCTCACCTGTGATGAGAACGGGCACATTGCGGATCGCCACCTTCCCCACGAGTTTGAATATTTCGAGTATGGATTGGCTGCTTCCAACCAGTCGCTCGTTCCGGGGTCGCCTTGCACCTTTGGCTTCGCGCTGGAGATCTCGGATCTGGCCCTGAAGGTTTCGAGTGGATTGGGCGCGTTCAACCAAAGCCGAGACCTGGGCCAGGGAGAAGGGCTTGACCAGATAGTCGAGTGCGCCTCGCTTCATGGCTTCGACGGCGTTGTCCATGGTGTTCTGCGCGGTGATGATCACCACGGGTGTACTCGAGCCACCGCTTCGCAACTGGTCGAGCACGTCGAGTCCGCTCAAGCCGGGCATTCGGATATCAAGAAAAGCCAGGTCGAATTGATTCGAGGTCAATGCATCGAGGGCGGATTCGCCGTCCGCGACTTCATTGACTCGATGCCCCTCGGATTCGAGTGCCTCTCGCAATACGAAGCGGATGGAATCTTCATCGTCTGCCACGAGCACGGTCATGTCTCTTGCGTCGTCAACGTTCATCCGTCGTCTCCTGTCCCCGGTGGCTCCGTACCGCCTTTCGATGCCTTGCCCTCGGAGGTCAAGGGCAGCTTGACCCTCACTCGACCCCCGCTCTCGTCGGACGCATCGATTCTCAGCAGGCCGCCGTGTCGGCTGATCCAATGCCTCGAGACCGCGAGTCCAAGGCCGGTGCCGTTTGCCTTGGTGGTGAAGAAAGGCGTGGACAGCTGGTGTTGGATGGCTGGAGAAATTCCAGGCCCCTCGTCCTCGAAGCAGATGATGACGGTGGGCTGGGGCTGGCCGCTCTCGCTCATGAGTCGATTTTCGAGGGCCATGCCCGTGGTCAGGGTGAGGGCCCCTCCGTTTTCCTCCATGGCTTGGATCGCATTCTGGGCCAAGTTCAGGAAAACCTGTTTAAGGCGATTGGCGTCGGCCAAAATCTTGGGAATCGATGGATCGTAGACGCGTTTGAACTGAATGTTTTGGGCTAGGGGCTCGGCTTCCAGGAGTTCGACGACCTCGTCGAGCAGGCGGTGGAGATTCACGCGAGCCCGATCGAGGGCCTCACCCCGGGCGAAGACCATCAGTTCGTCCACCAAGCCCGTGATTCGATCGACCTCACGCACGATGAGCTGCGCGGCCTTTTGGCTCTGGGCGTCCTCGACTTTTCGCTCCAGGAGTTCGGCTGCTCCGCGGATGCCCCCGAGCGGGTTCTTCACCTCGTGCGCGATGCCCGCCGCGATCTGTCCGTAGGAGACCAGGCGATCACGCTGGGCTGCCTCGTCCTGAAGATTGGCGAAAGCGGTTCGGTCACGAAGGACCATCACGGTACCCGCAGGGTGGGCTCCTCGGCCGACCGTGAGTGGAGAGACCGAGACAGCAACGATCCGGATCGGTCCAAAGGGTCGCTGCAGGGGGACCTCGTCGTCGACGATGGGCCTCCCGGTCTGTTGTACGCCGGCGGCCAGGGCCGGAAAGGGGCTATTAGGCCCCAGTAATTGATCCAGAGGCTGTCCCAATCCTGCCTCCAGGGAGGTCTCGAGGATTTGGCACGCCTCCTCGTTGAGCCAAGTGATTTCCCCTATGGGGGAGAGCACAATCACACCGTCCAGAACGGCGTCCAGGATATCGGTCAAACCCGGGCTGACATCATCTCGCTCGGTCACGTGTTGCTCGCTTCCCGGGGCAAGGGCCCACCTTGGGTGCCTAAAAAATAAGCAATTTAGCGTCTGACTCTTGGCTCGCCACCGGTTGGAAGCCCCACGGTACCCGGTTCGAATAGCTCCCCAGGGGCAGCAGGATTGGGTAGTCTTGGCCTCCAAATGCGTACAGGAATCAGCGTCCAAGAGGCCTACGAGAGCGTTCTGGGGTCGGCTCAGCCTTTAAAGGGCGAGAACGTACCGATCTTCGACGCGCTGGGACGCTGTCTCACGGCCCCCGTGGTGTCCCAGAGGCAATTGCCGCCGGCGGACTGCTCGGCCATGGACGGCTACGCGGTTAGGTTGGGGGCGCTGGGCTCGGCGACTCCATCGAACCCGGTTGAGCTTCGGGTGGCCTTCGAAATTCCAGCGGGCGGAGCTGCCCTCGAGGCACTGGAACCGCTTGAATCTGCAAGGATTTTCACCGGAGCACCGGTTCCCCGAGCGGCGGAGGCGGTGGTCCGCCAAGAGGATACGGAAGAAAATGGCGATCACGTTCGCATAAAGGTTTGCCCGACACTTGGAGAACATATCCGCAATGCGGGGGAGGACGTGCAGATCGGCGACGAGGTTCTGGGCGTGGGCTGCCGGATCGGACCGTCTGAGATTGGTGTGCTCGCCTCCCTGGGCCGCTCGGGGGTGGAGGTTCACCGTCGGCCCCGGGTCGCCATCCTTTCGGGGGGCGACGAATTGGTGGAGATCGACGGCGATATTTCCGGGGGGCGAATCGTCGCGTCCAACGCCTACACGCTCAGCGCGGCTTGCCGCATGCTGGGAGCCGAGCCCCTCTATTTGGGGATCGCCTCGGATCGTCCCGAGAGCGTGGAGCAGCAATTCCGGTCGGCGCTCACTGCGGACTGCATCGTGAGCACCGCGGGCGTGTCGGTGGGGGACCACGACCATGTGCGGCCGGTTCTCGAAAAGCTGGGTTGTCGGCTCGACTTTTGGGGGGTCCGCATGAAGCCCGGTTATCCCCTGGCCTTCGGTCGTTTCGATTCGGTTCCGGGATCGGGCAACGAAGGGGGTCCGCTGGTCTTCGGGCTGCCGGGCAACCCGGTCTCCGCCACCGTTTGCTTCGAGCAGTTCGTGCGACCGGTCCTCCTGAGGATGATGGGCCGCCGCGACCTCTGGAGGCCGATTCTGGAGGTGCGGGTCGTCGACCGCTTGGTTAAGAAGCCCGGCCGTCTGCATTTTGTTCGCGTAACCCTTGAGCGCCGGGACGGAGAGTGGCAGGCGCGGAGCACGGGAAATCAGAGCTCCGGGGTGATGACCTCCATGGCTCGCGCCGATGGCCTGTTGATTTTTCCCGAGGAAGCCAGCGAACTGGTCCCGGGTGCGAAAGCCCAGGTGCAGGTTTTGGACGAGAGCTTCTTTACCGGGGACTCGGCGGGATTTTAGCTCCGGCTTCTCACTGGGCTGAACCCGGCGTGGGACCAGTCCCCTTTTAGGCTTGGTGCTGCTGGGCTTGGTCCTACTCGGTTTGGTCCTACCGGACCAAGGCGGAGCTAGGGAACAATTTCGGGGCTCGTCTTGCCTTCGTCGATTTGCCCGCCGGACAGGATGGCGCGCAGGATCTGATAAGGCGCCTCGAGGGCATCCGGAAGCCCCTCGGCGAAACTGCGACCGGGAAGCGATCTGACCTTGGGCTCACTCAGGTTCCCGCTCACCTGGTAGTAGGTGCCCACTAGGCCCCGTTCAGAACCCGGCAGAATGATTTTGACTAGGGGGATCGCCTCGAGGAGTTGGCCAGCTCCGCGAAAGAGAAAGAGTCCGGCCACGCCTATCAAATCGTAGGGAGGATGCACGACGTCCAGACTTCCCGAAGCGTAGATACGGAGAGGTCCCTCGAGTTCGAAGTTGCGAGTCACAATGCGTTGGTCATTGAGTTGCACGTCGGCGGTCATGGACTCGTAGGGAATAGAGGCCTGCTCCGCATATTCGTTATAGCCCTCACTCGCCTGGGCCAAGGCGAGGAGGATCGGGATTTCTTGGCGCCCCAATGCGCCTTGGTGTGCTTGCATGCTGGCGGTTCCCGTGAGTCCGTCGAGGAGAGGCAGCCCAGGGTGTAGATCGCCCGCGAGGGAGCCTTTGAGCTGGAGGGTGCCCGTGATGTCCCCCGACCGAATGCTGAAAACTTCGCCCAGCCGGTTCATGTCCGCATCTTCGATGGAGAAGGTCAGGGCCACGGGAACCGAATCGGGATGGCTGAGATTCAGCTCAATATCCGCATTCAGGGATCCCCGAGGCTCCAGGTTGGCGCGCAACTGGGTCAGGAAGAGCGATGACCCAAGGACGGAGAAGTCGGCCTCTAGGGCCTGCAGGGGGATTAGTCCGGTTTCCAGTCCGGGCACTTCAATCCGTCCCGACACCCAGGCAACAACGGGAGGTCGTTCGGCCATGTCCGGAGTTGTCGGGTCGGAATTGCTCTCGCCGAGGATGTCGTTTTCCGCACTCTTGGGGTCGGGGGCCTGGATGCGAGGAGGCGTTTCGGCGGTTCGGACTGACGGGGCGGCGTGCACGACCAGTTGGATTTGTTTCGCCGGTGCAGTGGTCCAGACCAGCTCGCCCGCCAAAGGCACGCCCCCCAGGATCATCGATTCGGCCTGGAAACGGGCTTTCTTCGAACCCGGAACAATCTGTAGATCCGCTTCCCGAACGGTCCAGGGAAGGGAGGGGTGTTCGAGACGGTCGATCCAAATTCGAAAGGGCAGGGCCTCGGTTTCGCTCTCGCTTATCGGGTCCATGTCGGGGCTGGGCCCGCCCGGGGAGTGGAGGGCATCGGGCGCGGAGGGGCCCTCTCCGAAGAGCTTGAAGAGCGGGTCGAGTCCGGGGAAGGAAGAGGGTTCGGTTTTATTCGAATGGCCATGGGGCGCGATGTCAAAGATGTTCGAGAAGCCCGTGATCCTGACGTCCAGGGCCGGGAGGGGCTCTCCGTTTTGGAGGCCACGTCCTCGCCGCAACAGGAAGGTGTCGCCCCGGAGCTCAAGGCGTCCCGCGAGCTGTGTAAAGGAGTCTCCCCCATCCGATGAAATTTCGAAATTGGCCAGTTCCCCGCTGAGATTTACGGGCCCCGGCAATCGGTCGAGTTCTCCCGAGTAGAGCCGCTCCCAGTCCCGGAGGCTCAACGTGCCCGTGAGCGCAATCTTCTCGGCGCGCCCGGTTCTCAGCTGCATGAGTTGATCGCCGGCGGTGAATGCCAAGGGCTCAAAGAATTCACGAAGGGTCGCGATGTCGAGTCCGTGAATTTTGGCGGACATTTGGGCTTGTGACGATTCACCGAGTGGACGCGACACTTCAGCGTCCATGCCTATTTTGATTCCGGCATTGTCCAAGAGACTTCCTGTCAGACTAATCGCTTCATCCTCGACTTTCGCGATCCCGGCCAAACGCAGACTGTCCCTGCGGATCTCGAAATCTTTCCTTTTTTTGAGGGGATAGAGTCCGTGATAGGCCGCGATCGTCCAGTCGATGGCGAGCCGTCCCGTCTTCTTGGAATCGGTCAGATAGTCGATGGAGCCGGTGAGGGAGCCCTCGGGCCAGGTCGATTCGTCTCCTGTTGAGAGATAGGGGTCGAGAGTTTTGAGTTGAAAATCGGCCGAGTTAATCCGCGCGCGGTATTCGCCCGCACCATTGTTCTCGCCCAAGACCTGAACTGGAATTTCGTGCCCATCTCCATCGAGGAGGTTGCCCGAGAGTTTCAATTTCGCTTCGCCGGAGAGCCAGTGATGAATCAGGACCCCATCGATCCCGTTCAGGCTAAGGACCACCGGTGCCTGGTCATTCCGGTCCCGGGATCTGCTTTCGTCCCGGAAGAGAACTCGTCCTCTCCTGAGTTCGATTCGGTCCGCCGCAATGGGAGCTGCCAAAAGGGTCCGGGTGACGCTTTCGAAGCTAGAAAAAATCTCGAGGGAGACTTCGGGATTCATGGATCGACTTTGGGCTCCGAGATCGGCCAGGGCTTGGACCGGGTAGGGATACCAGGTACCGCCCTCATCTCTTCGAATATCCAGGGTGGCGTCCTCGAGGATCAAGCCCGAGAGGCGAAAACGTCCGGTCGCCAGGGCAAACAGGTCGATCTCGGCGGTGACCCTCTTGGCATTAAGGCGAGAGCCCCGAATAGCCGTGGAGTCGGGATAAACGGCGACGGATTCGCCCTGGACGAAGAGGCCTCCTTCGATGGCGAGTCCCGCCCGGCCAATTCGAACCGGCCCGGCAAGGACCGAAGTGAGTTGCGTCTCCAATTCACGGGTCAGGAGTTCGATTCCAACCACACTGGAAATCCAGTAGCCGGCGGCGGTGGCAGCGAGAAACCCGACAAGCAGGATCCATGCACTTCGGCGCCCCTGCACTTCGTCTCCTTCGGGTCATTTTCTACTCGAAGCGGTGTCTAGCCTCGAGTAGGCATGTTTCGCGCACTCACCGACTGATCGAGATCCCAGACGGGACTCTCCCACTGCGTCTTGCTTGCTCGATTAGGGCTCCGCTCAGACTGTAGATCTTGAGCAGGAGATCTGTGACGCCCGGGCAGGGAAGTTCCCAGATCTGCTTTTTTACTAAAGAAATCATACCCATCCTTCCGATCCACTCTATGAGCCGTGAGATGGGCCCCGGGAACGAATCTCGGTCTCCCCGAACATCTGCATAAGGAGAAGGTTATATGTACGAATCAGGCGAGCAAGTGGTAGTAGAGGAAGAGTTTCCCGAGAAGAAGAATCGCGTACGTGAGATTCGTGAGCACAAGCTGATGACCCAGCAGCAGCTTGCCCGCAAGGCAAGAATAGCGCTTCGCACTATTCACAGCGTTGAGAAGGGTCTAGCCTGCCGGATGGATACCAAGCGAAAGATCCTCTTGGCGCTTGGCTTGCGGTTCGAGGATAAGGATCTGGTGTTTCCCCCGCGGAAGCCACTCGACTTTATTCTCCCCCAATAGACTCGATCCTGCTACGATCCGGCGACCTTGGGGGTGGGCCTTAGGGCCCCCCCACGGAGGCTCCCATTCCGGACCGCATCTCAATTCTTGCGGACGTCGCTGAGATCGTCTCCCGCTCCCACGATTTGCAGGAGACTCTCGCGAACGTCACTGATCTGGTCGCGAAGCGGCTCGATGCGGACGTCTGTTCGATTTATCTGATCGATACGGATCCCGAAATCCTGACCCTGATGGCCACCATTGGCCTAGACCCCGCTGCGGTGAGTCGTGTTCAGTTGCGTGTGGGGGAAGGCCTGGTGGGTCTCGTCGCCCAACAGCGCGAGCCGATCGCGTTGGTGCATGCTCGCGAACATGAGGGCTTTCGCTATTTCCCGGAAACAGGGGAGGAGCGATTCGAGTCTCTGCTCGCAGCGCCCCTGGTGATGCAGAACGCGACCATCGGCGTATTGGTGATCCAGACCGTGGATCCACGGGCTTTCGAGAAGTCCGATGTGGAGTTGATGCAGACGTGCGCCCAGCTGTTGGCGCCTGTGGTGGTCAATGCTCAGCTTCTGGCCTTGATGAGCATCAGTGAAGCACGGCGGGCCGAGATTACCTCGTCATTGACCAGCACAACGGGTCGGTTTCCCGATGTCAATCGGTCCCCATCCCGAACCGAGCAGAACGTCGAATTGCGCGGGATCGCCACGTCTCGCGGGGTTGCCATCGGCCCAGTCTATCGGGTCGACGACCCCGTTGATCTCGATCATGTGGAGTATCTGCCGAGGGAATCCCTTGACGAAGAACGTGAGGATTTGCAGAAGGCTCTGGCTGAAACCCGTTCGGAAATCGAGGAAGCGCGAGAAGCCTCAGGAGTGCGATTCGGCCCGGAATTCGCCGCGGTCTTTCATACCCAGATCCAGATTCTCGAGGACAAGGGATTCGTTGACAATATCGACGAGGCGATCAACCTCAAGAAGAATGCTTTGCTCGCACTTCGATCGGTGCTGGATACTTATCGGGAGACGTTTGAGCGAATCGAGGATGAGTACTTTCGCGAGCGGGGTGCCGACATCATCGACATCGGGCACCGTATCATGGAAAAGCTGCTCGGCGTCCGCTCCCCGGTAGCCCCCATGCAGCCCGGTTCAGTTGTGGTTGTCGATCAGGTTCTCGCTGGGCTCTTTGCCCGGCTCGAGATGGATCAGGTATCGGCCATCGTTGCCGAGCACGGTGGTTCCACCTCCCATGGCGCAATTTTTGCCCGCACTCTAGAGATCCCGGCGGTTACCGGCGCCAGTGGAATCATGAGCGAGGCCCGGCAGGGAGAGGTTTGCATTGTCGACGGGGCAACCGGGCGGGTCTATCTCCAGCCCGACGAGACGCTGATCGAATACTACCGCGACGCACAGCGTGAGCATGAAGTGGCGATCGCGCACCTCGATGCTCTTTGCGATCGACCAGCGGAGACCTTGGATGGAAATCCGGTAACCCTTTCGGCCAACGTGGGGCTCCTCAACGACTTGCGTCAGGTGGATAAGCATGGGGCTGAGGGGATAGGACTCTTCCGGACCGAACTTCTGGCTCTGGCCCATCGGGGGTTTCCAAGTCAGGAGGAGCAGGAGCAGCTGTATCGCCAGGTCGTCGAGCAGATGGCTCCAAGGCCCGTCACTATCCGCACCTTGGACCTGGGCGGCGATAAGGGTATCCCCAACGTGGGCATGCCGGACGAAGAGAACCCACAACTCGGACTTCGCTCCATACGCCTTACCCTTGAAAACAGGCGAGCATTTCGAGCCCAGCTACGGGCGATCCTCAAAGCGAGTGCCTTCGGTCCGACGAAGTTGCTGTTTCCAATGATTTCGAATATCGAAGAATTGCGCGAGGCCAAGGCATTGCTCGAGCAGGTCCAAGCGGACTTCGAAAAGAGTGGCGAGGAATTCGATCGAGATATGCCAGTCGGCGTGATGATTGAAGTGCCGGCCACGGCGATTTCTGCAGACATATTCGCCGCGGAGTGCGATTTCTTCAGTATCGGAACCAATGACTTGACCCAATACACCCTGGCGGTCGATCGTGGCAACGAACGAGTGGCCCATCTTTACGATGGCTTGCACCCGGCGGTTCTCTCGCTCATCGACCTCAGCGTGAAGGCGGCTGCTCGGGCAGGAATTCCAATTTCGGTCTGTGGTGAAATGGCCAGCAACCCGCTGTCTGTACCGATTCTTGTGGGCCTCGGTATCGGAGAACTCTCCCTCGTCCCCTCGGCAGTGCCATTCGCCAAAGAAATCGTGCGCGCACTCGACGGGCGCGAAGTCGCCGAAGATGCACGACGTGCTCTCAGGGCATCGTCAGCTCGGGATGTCCATAAAATCGCGGCCAGTCGACTACTCGGTGCTGGATTGCTCGATCACCCCGATATCGGTGCTTGGCTCCGGAATTTCGTGGACGAGACGTCCGGGTTTTCTTGAGCTAGGCCTGTGTTCAGCTTGCCACGGATGACCTCGACGACCACGAGGAATGAAGCTGCCACGGCGATTACCGATGCCCAACGATATTCATCGTACTCCTGATAGAAAATCAGTCCATTGAGGTTCCACGCGGTGGCGGCGCCCAGAAGTACGAGGCCGACGGTGGGGCGACGACTGGCGAGTAGCGCAACCACGATGAAGAAAGAGAAGTAGTAGTTGGTCGGTGCCGTGACGAGGGGAATCAGGCAGGCACCGAGTGCCGCGGCTTCCCAATCCTCGGTCTCCCGCAGCGCGCGCCAAAAGAGAGCGAAGAAGGCGATCAGGATAGAGATGTGAATGGACAGAGCCACCCAGGAAGCTTGGGGAGAGAGCCACTGGGCCAAAACCTGGACGCCTATCTGGTTGGTGATCGTCATTGAAGAAAATTCCGAAATCTTGATCACGAAATCCGAATAAGCGGAAGAGGGCAGGACCATCAGGCTTGCGAGCCCGATACTGCCGAACGCAAGTGCGGCTCCGCCCATGAAGCGCTTGTGGCGTGCCTTCAGCCCTCGGTGAACCAGGAGATGTTGGGCCGCCCGCAGCCCATAGCCGAGGCCCAGGGCGCCGGGAAATAGGCGAAGCAGAGTGGAGCAGGATAGTGCGGCCCCCCCGATCAAGGGCAGGCCTCTTTTTAACGCCGCCACTCCACCGATGGCACTGATCCACCAGAGATGGCGGAGGAAAGCATCGCCCACCCAAGCGTACCGCCAAAGACAACCGGTTCCCCAGATCAGCACGATCAGGCAGGCGGTTTCCAGGCCAAAGATCCAAGCCACGGTGGCGAATGCCGAGATGATCAGAAGGCGATCGACCCGGGACAGCAGGTATGCGGATCCCGGATTAGTGACCGGGAAGATATTCGCGACCCATCCGCCGGCCAGGGTCCAACCCGGAGAAGGGTGATATCCGTGGTCTTGCCATGTCCCTCGCCGAAGGTGGTCCGGCCACTTCTGAACGAAGAAAGCAACGTCGTCTCCGAAGGCTTGCCATCGCTCAGTTCCAAATCGCAAGGCGCAGTTCTGCCCTGTTTCTTTGATGGTTTCGTAGGGTTGGAGTTCCATTGAGCGGAGGTTGCGAGCTTGGTCATTTTGGGAATTCGGCAACTGCAAGCCACGCTCTGCCAGAACCACAAGGGAGCACGGGTAGAGATCAAAATAGCCAAGTTCGTCGAAATACTTTGAACCGACGTAGTAGTGAAAATTGTCCGTCGTCGCGAATCCCCGAACGTGGGAAAACTGGAAGAACTGGTAGTAGGAGGCGAACGCCGCACCCGCAGCGATGGTTAAGAGGAAGAGCCTTGCGCGAACGATTTTTGCTGGGCGGTGCGCGGGGATAAAAAACCCCCATGCGAATATTGCAAAGCCGACCACGAGGATCGCGGTGCGGGCTTCGCTCATCCGGTAGTCGACGCTCTGGCTTCGGTCCTGGGCGAGGGTGGGATGGAGGCGCCGGATATCAGCAGCGGCCTCCGGTGAGGGGGCAGAGGCTCCATTCAGGGCCAAGTCCGTATCGGCGAGGGCGGTGCCCGCGATGCTCGCCAAGAAGAAAAAAAGAAAGAGGAGCTTGCGGGCTGTCCACTTCATTCCGCTTCTCCTTCCGGCCAGACTTGGGCTCTTCCCTTCCGTCCCCCAATTTGCGAGGGGGAGGGCGGCTAGCCCACGATGTTGACGAGCCGGCCCGGAACCACGATGACCTTTTTGGGCT
>CAWVXN010000023.1:0-15586 GCA_963933695.1 uncultured Myxococcales bacterium
GCCCAAGGCGAGCTCGCGGTCATCGCCCAGGCGGGGCATTCGGTGATGACAGACAACCCCGAAGGCTTCAACTCCGCCGTGTCCAAATTCGTTCTCGGAGAATGAACGGGTAGGCATGATGCACCCCCTTTGGGCCGTTCACCTCGTCCAAAGCGACCCCGCTCTTCTTCGCTAGTATTCCCCCCCTTCCCAGTCCTGGCACCGGGCGTTGGAAGTCGGACGCCTGAATCACCCAAAAAAAGGACGCCGCCATGCTCTGCGCACGACGATGGTCTTCCGCTCTGGGGACAGTTTTGATTGCGCTCTTCGCGCTCGCCGGCAACCCAGCCCGCGCTGCCGAAGCTGCGGCTGTACTGGCGACTACACCAACTACGCCATCAACTACGCCATCAACTGCGCCATCAACTGCGCCATCTACATCAACTGCGCCAACTGCGCCGTCAACTACATCAACTACGCCGTCAACTACATCAACTACGCCATCAACAGAGGGTTCCGGGGCCCCAAGCCCGGTCGCCGAGGCGTCGGCTAAAGTTCCCAGCGCCGCGCCCAGCGAGGTCGTGGAGCGCCTCCACTTCGGCCTCCTCGAATCGATGCAGAATGCTGATCAGCTCGGCTTCCAGGGACGCTTTGACTATCTCCGGCCGGTGGTCGAGGAAAATTTCGATCTCGCATTCATGGGTTCCAAATCCGTAGGACGCCATTGGAAGAAACTCAGCCCCGAGGACCAGGCGGTTTGGCTCGACAAGTTCACCGGCTTCCTCGCCGCCAACTACGCTGGCAATTTCAACGCCTACGACGGCGAATCCTTCCACACCCTGGGCGAGGAGCCCGCCAAGCGCGAAACCCGGGTCGTCCTCACGGAATTGCGCGTGCCCAATGGCGAGGACGTGGTCTTGAACTACAGACTGCGCGAGACGGACAACGGATGGCGAATCATTGATATCTACCTCAAGGGCACGGTGAGCGAACTCGCCCTGCGCCGCTCAGATTTTTCCGGCACTCTCAAGGACAAGGGTTTCCCTGAGCTTGCGGCCGCCGTGGATCAGAAAATTCTGGACCTGCGCAGCAAGGGCGGTAGCTGAGCGCTCTGGACGGGGACGGGCTCTCCGCACCGGTGCCCGATGCTACTTGGCTGCTCCACTGGAATCCTGGGGCCTGCGATTTTCGCGCCTCGCCCAGATTTGCGCATCACGGTTTTGAATGAATCCGCTGCGAAGCGCCGAGTAGTAATCAATGGAGCTTTCTTCCAGCGCCTTTAATTCCTCGTAGTGACTTTCCCGCTGCGAGAATCCCGAACTCGTATTGAAAAAAAGAGCGTCCACCCCCGGAAGAAAAAAGAATGTCGGATGGAAGAGGGAATCAACCCCAAGCCCCACTGCATCGCGTGCATCCGAGGGTCCGAAGAGCGGCAGGACCAGATACGGACCCGTTGAAACTCCAGCGAGGGTCAGTGTCTGACCGAAATCAGAAACATGGCCAGGCAAGCCCCAAGCCGTCGCCGGATCAAGTAATCCTCCGATCCCAGCGGTCGAATTGATGAGCAACCGGGCCAAAGTGCGTCCGGCGTCGCCCCACTCGAGTTGGAACATGTCATTAATCAGGCTCTGGGTTGAGTTGACGTTGGTGAAGAAACGATTCACCGACCGCCGGCCGGCCCCGGGCACCACATAGCGGTAACCGATGGTGAGCGGATCGAGGATGAAGCGATCTAATTGGCGATTGAAATACAGGGTTGCCCGGTTGATAGGCTCCAGGGGGTCAGCAATTTCAGAGTCCTTGAGTTCGAAGTCCAGATCAAAATCGTCGAAGTCGTCGAAGTCCGCGTAGTTATCGTCGTAGTTGTCGTAGTTGTCGTTGGTGGTGTTGGTGGTGTTGGTGGTGTTGGTGGAGGTGGCGGAGGTGGCGGAGGTGGCGTTGTTGGTATCGTCGGCGGCGGCAGAAGGAACCGGCTCCAGGCTCACCGGCGGCGGCTCCTCGGACGCCCCACCCTGGGCGACCGGCGCCGCCTGGTCTCCGGGATCCGTCTCCGAGGCCCCGGCCCCAGCGGCAGGCCACACGCATGCAGCCAGCACCAGAGCGAGCAGCCACGTCCCCAGGGTTCGTCTCACCTCCAGGGCGGTTGGCGGAATTTTGCGGAAGCGGCATCGTCCCATGGAGGCGGAGGCTACAAGAAGCCGGCAGGAAGGGATAGCATCCGACTTAAAGTTGGGGCTAAAATAACCCGATAATTCATAAGGGCTTCGCTTGAGAGCCGAAAACGTGTGACGAGGCTAAAAAGGTTGGGGTAACCTCGCGGTCCTCCGGACGGGGCGAGAAGGCTCTGTATGTTCATTATTAATCAGTCGCCGCGCTCTTGTTGCCTCCACCACCCAGATCCCAAGCCGGCCCACAACCGCGGCGTAAAATCGTGAAATAGTGTTGGCCCACGGCAACAGCCAGCGCAATGACCACAGCAGTCACCACCGCGAGCCCCGAGGAGTCGGGGATACGGTCTGACCGGGCGAAACGGCAGTCCTGAACCCACGATGTGAACCAAGAGGAGAGCCAAGCCCGTGGACGTCTTGCAGAAGTGTGCCGAAGACACCCGGTACCGCGAACTTCGCCAAGCCAATCTCTACACCTATTATCGCGGAATCTCCTCGCCCCAGGACCCAGTGGTCACCATGAACGGCCAGAAGGTCGTCATGCTTGGCTCCAACAACTACCTAGGCCTGACCAACCACCCGGCGGTCAAGGAGGCTTCGGTGGCAGCGGTCGTGCGCTACGGAACCGGCTGTGCGGGATCCCGCCTGCTCAACGGCACCCTCGATATCCATATCGAACTTGAGGAACGCCTTGCCCAGTTCATGCGGACCGAGGCGGCCCTAACCTTCTCGACCGGTTTCCAGGTCAACCTCGGCGTGCTCTCCTGCCTTTTGGGCCGACAGGATATCGCTTTTCTCGACAATATGGATCACGCGTCAATCATCGACGGTGTCCGCCTGGGCTTCGGAAAGTCCTTGAAGTACAAGCACAACGACATGGCGGATCTGGAAGGAAAGCTTGCCCGAACCTCTGATGACAAGGGCAAGATGATCGTCGTCGACGGTGTTTTTTCCATGGAAGGCGACCTAGCCAA
Organism: uncultured Myxococcales bacterium; assembly: GCA_963933695.1. GTDB lineage: Bacteria > Myxococcota_A > UBA9160 > UBA9160 > UBA4427 > JAZXM01. The sequence goes on from CAWVXN010000023.1 coordinate 3,122, forward strand.
CCTGCCCGAGATCGTAAAGCTGAAGAATGCCTACGGGGCACGGCTTTTCGTGGATGACGCCCATGGCGTAGGCGTCCTGGGCGAGTGCGGGCGGGGAAGTGCGGAGCACTTCGGCGTCGAGCACGAAGTCGACCTCGTAATGGGAACTTTCTCGAAATCCCTAGCCACCATAGGGGGCTTCATCGCCTCCACCACTGAGGTCGTGGACTACATCCGGCACAACGCACGCTCGGCAATTTTCTCGGCCGCCATGCCGCCGGGAACCGTCGCGGCGGCCATCAAAGCCATCGAAATCATCGAAGCCGAGCCCGAGCGCCGCAAGCGACTCTGGGAATCAACTCACTACATGAAGCAGGAGCTCATGGGGTTGGGCTTCGATACCGGGCACTCGGAATCACCGGTCATCCCCATCGCGGTGGGCGACGACCTGGCCGCATTTACCATGGCGAGCCGGTTGCAGGAGGAGGGGGTATTCGTGAATCCCATCGTGACCCCCGCCGTGCCTCCGGGCCAGGGAATGATTCGAACTTCCTACATGGCGACCCATCGACGTGAACATCTCGACCGGGCATTGACCGCCATCGCCAAGGTCGGACGGGAACTCGACATCATCTAGAACCGGGAAGGCCCGGCCCCATTTTCTGAATCCGGCCCTCAGGATTCAGACACGCGCGTCGCCAACCCCAGGCGTCCCACGGCATCATCGACAAATTGGTGTGCAGTCCGCCCCGAGCGACTCCCTCTCCCCAGCGCCCATTTCAACGCCGCTTCGCGCAACTCACCGTCAAAATCCTCGATCCCCGCACGCTCCAGATAGTGCCCGACAATTGCCAGATACGTCGACTGATTGAAGCGATGAAAGCCAAGAACCAATCCAAAGCGATCGGCCAAGGCCAACTTTTCCTCCAGAGCCTCGCCCAGTTGAAGCTCGCCCTCGTCGTCGAGACCCGCGGCGCGATTCTCAGCCATGGACTCGGGGACCAGGTGCCTTCTGTTACTGGTAGCGACGAGGCAGACATTATCGGGCCGAGTTTCGAGGCTTCCCTCCAGCGCCGCTTTGAGTTCCCGGTAGCCAATCTCCCCTGGGCTGAATGAGAGATCATCGCAAAAGATCAAAAAACGGTGACTCGCACCGCTACGCAGAGCGGCAAGCACTCGGGGCAACTGTGCAAGGTCCGAGCGGTCCAGTTCGACGACCTTGAGACCGCCATCGCCGTAACGAGTCAAAAGCCCGCGGATCGCCGAGGACTTCCCCGTCCCGCGCTCGCCGTGAAGCAGAACATTATTGAAGGGCAAGCCCGCCAAAAATTGGCGGGTGTTCCGCTCGAGGGCTTCCAGGGATCGTTCCACCCCGATCAAGTCGTCGAGATCGAAAGCCACCGGATCCGAAATCGCCACCAAGTGGCCCCCGGAAACCCCTCGCTGCCAACGAAATGCGCGATGGCTCGCGTACTCCCCCGGCCTTAGCACTCGAGGCGCCATCTCCCCGAGCACACTCTCTGAGAGGGAGAGCACCCTCTCCAGGCTTTCGAGCAATCGCTTGATTCGTCCCATGGAATTCCTTTCGCTGGGGGCAGTGTAGGCCCAGCCCGGCCAAACGGCCCTTCCCAGTCCCAGGGAAGGCGCCTTCCGTTACCTTCGTTCTATGACGGCCCTTGTCGCCCTTACCATTCTCGCACTGATCGCCTTGCTCGGGGCCCAATACCTGGATCACCAGCGGGCGGTTTGGATCGCGAAACCCCTGGCTTCGACCGGCTTTGTCGCGGTCGCGGTCGAACGGGGAGGCTTGGGACAAATCGCCCATGGCGACGTCTATGCCATGGGAATGATGGCGGGTCTGGTCCTGTCGTGGTGGGGGGACGTTCTGCTCATCCCCAAGAACCGTCCCTCCCTTTTTCGCGCGGGGCTGTTTGCCTTTCTACTGGGACACGTCGCTTACGCCCTGGCCTTTGCAAGCGAAGGACTCGACACAGGGGCGGCCGGAGCATCGGCCCTCGTCCTCGGGATCATTGGAATTGCCGTTCTGCGCTGGCTTCGCCCCGCAGTACCCGATCCCTTGCTTCTCCCGGTGCGCGCCTACGTGATCGTGATCAGTGTAATGCTGCTGTGCGCGGTCGGCGCCGTCGTGGACGGCGGCGACTCAATGATTCTCCTGGGAGCGGGCCTGTTCTATGTCTCAGACCTTGCCGTTGCCCGAGATCGTTTCATCGCCCCGGGCTTCGCGAACGCCGCTTGGGGGCTTCCCCTCTACTACGGCGGACAACTGGTTCTGGCGCTGACCCTGGGCTGACCCGCGAATTCAAGAAAAACGGGGATGCGCAACTGGGCGCGGCTTAGGAATCCGAGAAACCCGAGAAGTCGAAGTCCGCCGAGCGATCGGGAAGCGGAGACTCAATCACTTCCATGAAGAGTTCAAGGAAGCGATAGGTGAGCCCCCAAACCACATGGCGTCCAGGCTCACCCACGAGAACGCCAGGGAATTCCATGCCCCCCGCCTGAGACGACGGGTGGGCCACGTGCCGGTCCTTATCGAGAATCTGCCTCAACGGAAACCACATGGCGGCACGCACCTCGGAACTCTGCAATTCGATGGACCCGGGATCCTCAAGAAAAAAAACATGGGCGCTGACCACCATGTGATGTTGCCCAAAGCGACGGTGGCCTTGGAGGTCAGCCAAGCGCCCGATGTACTCGGCCCCCCGGAGAGAGATACCCACTTCCTCCTCGGTCTCGCGTTCCGCAGCCGCTCGGAGCGTCGCATCCCCGGGTTCCAGGCGACCACCGGGGAACGCCATATGACCCGACCACGGATCGCCCGAACGGGTTGCCCTCTCGATGAACAAAACCTCCAGCCCCTCGCTCCTCTCGCGCAGAATGACCGCCACAGCGGCGCGGCGATCCGCCTCATCCCCGACTTCTTCGGGCTCATGGGAAGCAAAACATTCGCGAATTCGGTGGACTCTCGGCATTTGGGCACCATAGCGCGCGGGTTCCCAGAGATGAAAATGGAATTCCTGGAAATGGACATTTCGGGCAATTCCCCTAGCCTGCCCGGTAATGAGCATCCGAGAAACGACATTTCCCGCCGCACGGAAACTCTTGAAGCTTGCCGAAAAGGATCGCGCCCTCGCAAGAAGTGAGATGAGTAACCTCTCGGACGAGGAACAGGTGGCGGCGATCTGCGAGGCGCCCATCGCCATGCGGGGAGCTCTGCTGGAACTCGCTGAGGCTCCCGAAGTGCTGATTCCCCTCTTCCCCGAGGCCGAGCTCTGTTTCACTTGCAAGCAGCTCGGGGTGAGCGACGCCAGCTGGATTCTCGACTACGCAACCACCGATCAGATCCTGGCCTGTATAGACCTCGATGCGTGGTCGGGGCTTTCACCGGCGATGGAAAGATTGGACGGATGGATCGCCGCCCTCGCCGAAGCGGGCGAGGAAAGTCTCCTCCGCGCCTCCCAGGCGATGGATCCCGAGATGATTGCCCTCTACCTGCGGAACCACGCCGATGTAGAACTCAAGCCGGCGGGGGACGAGGACTGGCAACCGCCCGAGGGCGGGCAAACCTTCGAGGGTCAGTTCTACCTGATCGCGCGCCAACCCAATGACGACCTGGCCCCCCTGCTTCGACTCCTGCACGTCCTCTTCCAAAAAGACTACTGGCTCTACTTCCGCATGATGCATTCGGTACGCGAAGAGGCCGAAGCGGAAATCACCGACTGGGCCCTGCGCTGGCGAACCAATCGCTTGGAAGACCTGGGCTTCCCGAGTTGGGATCGTTCGATGGGAATCTACGGCCACTTGCGCCCCGAGCGACTCGCCGATCTTGCCGCAGAACCCATCGCAACCGAACAACACGAATGGAACCTGCCAGTCTGGATTACATCGCTGCCCGCCGCTGCCGATCACCAGCACACCATCTTCCGCGCGGTCGTGGACCTCGACGCCGAGGAACGGACACGTTTCTTCTACGCCTTCCTTTCCCTCGCCAATCGAATTGCGGTTGCCGACCGCCGGGATCTGGGCGACAGCGACACCCTGCCCGATACGATGGAGAAGGCGGCATCGATCACAAGCCTAGGACTGGAATTCATCGCGCGGGAGAATCGAACAACGACCGCCGATGTCCTCCGGCGGACGGACCTAGGCAGACTCTTTCGGGTAGGTGTCAACCTGCAACCCGAGGGCGTGCGTCCCTCTTTCTCCGAAGTCGATGAGGACGAAGAAGGCGAGCCCGAAGCCCCCATGCCCTGATCGCCCGGTGCCAGGGAAGAAACAGGGAGAAAACGGGGAGGAAATAAAGAAAAGCCCGCCCCGGGAATCGTGGATCCCCGAGGCGGGCTCGATCGGCTTGAAAATCTTATGTCGCGAAGCGACTAGAGATCAACCGCCTTCAAGGTCTTGCGCTTGTTGCCGATAGCTCGCGCCTCGGCACCCTTGATCATGTCCCTAACAACCGCATCGAGCGCGCCGTAGAACTCAGAGCCCACGTTGCACTTCTTCACTGCAGCCTTGGTTCGTGCCTTGGAGATGATCAGCTCAACGGGCTTACCCTTGCGTGCTGCCTTCTTCTTCTTTTTTTTCGCGGCCATGTGACCTCCCGATTTCCGGTCTGCCCGTCGCCACGGAATTCGTGGCGACGACCGCCGGTAACCCCCTTCCGTGTTCGCAAACACGGTGATTGGCGCGGATCATAAGGTTTTCCGCCTTGGAGTCAATCGAAAACACGACGAAGAAGCTCTGAGAGACGCGTTTTCGACACTTCCGCCGCTGACTCGGCACCCCCCTACCTCGAAAAAAGGCTTCCCGCGCTTGACCGCCCCACCGCGAAACCAACCGTGAGATTCCCGGCGAAAAAGCCTAAAAGCCGAGAAACCCAGGAATAGAGTCCGAATGAGGCGCTTCTCACCATCAATATTTGGTTTGAATAACCATTATTGATTCGTTGCAAGGCACGGAAATGAAAAGGGTTTGGTAAAAACTATTGAGCCGAGGCAGGGGGATCGGTAGCGTTGACCGCTGTGGAGCCCCGATCCGAGCGATTCGCCCATGCCTTCTGTTCCGGCGTATTTTTGCACGCACTTCATTGGGGCGATGAAAGTGATCCCCCCATCGTGCTCCTCCACGGAGGAGGGGCCAACGCCCACTGGTGGGACCACCTGGCGGTTGCTCTCGGCCGCCACCGGCATGTTTTGGCATTGGACTTTCGTGGCCACGGCGACTCGGATTACCCCGAAGAACTGGAAGTGGGCGGGTTTAACGCCGACCTCGAGGCCCTATGTGAACACCTCGGAACCGAGTCCCTTGCCCTAGTGGGCCACTCCATGGGAGCCCAGGTGGCTCTGGATCATGCATCTCGACATGGAAAAACCCGGAAACTAGTCCTGCTGGACTTGGCCCGAGGAGCCAGCCCTCGGTCCCGCCGGGTTGCCCGGCTCGCCCTCGCTCTACGGCGCAGCTATCCCAGCCGAGACGAAGCGATCGACCGATACCGGGTCATCCCACCTTCGGACCGCATCCCCCCCACCCTGCTCCGCCAGATCGCCGAACAATCCGTTCATCAGGAGGAGGACGGGCGTTGGGGCTTCAAGTTCGACCCTCGCTGGTTCGGCATTCCCTCCCGCCCATCCCCGGATCTCGCCGGAGTTCGCGCTCCGGTTCTTTTGCTCCGTGGTGCTGAAAGCAAACTTTTATCCCCCAAGGGCGCCGACGGGCTCGTAGCCGAACTCGCCGATGCACGGCTCAGGACCATTCCCCAGGCCGGCCACCATGTCCACCTCGACCAACCCGAACAAACCCGCGCAAGGCTCTTCGAATTTTTGAAGATTGCGGACCCCGAGACCTCGGGGACGCATTGAAATCTCGGCCTGCGCCGAGTTCCACACCCAACGCCAGACCAAAATACATTCCTTCACCATTGCGGGGGCTCCGCGAACTTCGCATCCTCCCCGAGAACCTACCCTGGGGGTATGTCGATTGATAACGGTCACAATGGCAACCGTGATCGATTCCAAAGCCGATCGGGTCTGGCGCGCACTCACCGACCCCGACGAAATCGTCGCGTGGGATGAGCGAATGCTCGCCCCAGCCGATGATCTCAGCCGCTACCCCTTTTCGGGGCAACACGTGCGCTGGCGCTACCGACTGGGCTCAGTGCAGCTCGTGATGCACGACCGCCCCCTGGAAATCGACCCGCCGAGGCGCCTGCGCAGCCGGATGAACACCGGGTCCATGGGCTACGAACGGACTTTCAATCTTCAGCCCGAGAGCCCACAGCGAACGCGCCTTTCCATGCGGCTGGTTGCGCCCAACTCGATCCCCTTGCTCGGCGAAAGCATCGATCGCTTCGACGTAAGGCAGATGTCCACCGAACAGGTCGACTTCACCCTGCACGCGGTCCAGAAGTGGTGCGAGGAACATCCCTAGGCCCTTCGCACTCGACTGGTGCGGGGAACCGTCGCCCAACACCCCGGGGCCAACCCACGGACGACCCGGGCCCGCCTAGAGGATTTCTTCCGCCAACAGCCGCAACAGTTCGGGTTGGCCTCCTCCCACCAACATGGAGCCCACGTGGCCCTTGCGGCCGGCCTCCTTCCAGGCCTGAAGGCGATCGCGAATCCGATCCCCGGAACCCACCAGCGCCACCTCGTCCACCAGGGAATCGGGCACCGCAGCAGCCGCCTCGGCCTTCTTGCCGTCGAGGTAGAGATCCTGAATCTTGACCGCCTCCTCCTCGTAGCCCAGTCGCTTGGCGTAGTCGTTGTAGAAATTCTTGCCCCGGGCGCCCATACCGCCGATATAGAGCGCCATATTTGCCTTGACGGGCATCCGGCACTTCTCGAGATCGTCTCCCATAATGGCCGTCACAAAGGGCGCTACCTCGAAATCTGCCAAGCCCTTGTTCCCCTCGGCCTTGGCAAAGCCCTTTGCGAGGGACGGCTCAAAAACATCGAAGCGCTCGGGGTTCATCCAGACCGGGAAAACGCCATCGGCCACCTCGCCGGAGCACTCCATCCCGTTGGGCGAAATCGAGGCTGTAAAAATCCGCAGCGCCGGATCCCCGTGCAGAATGCTCTTGAGGGGCTTGCCCAGGCCTGTCGCATCGGAACCCTGGTAGGGCATCTCGTAGTGAAAACCCTTGTGGGTGACGCGCTCCTTGCGCTCCAAGATGTTGCGAATGATCGAGATGTATTCCTTGGTCCTCGTCAGCGGCCGCCCGTAGGCGACACCATGCCAACCCTCCACAACCTGGGGGCCCGAGGGACCAAGACCCAGGATGAACCGCCCACCCGACAGGGCATAGAGGGTCATGGCCGTCATCGCCGTCATCGCGGGGGTGCGCGCGGGCATCTGCATAATGGCTGTGCCCACGCTGATCTTTTCGGTCTGTGCAAGAATCCAGGCGGCGGGGGTGGCCGCATCCGAGCCCCAGGCTTCGGCGGTCCATACCGAACTGAAGCCCAGCCCCTCAGCTTGCTTGATCAAGTCCATGGGCATAGAGAGAGTGGCCGGGGAATAGCCGACGAGAAGACCGAGTTTCATACCATTTGTCCTTCTGATTGGGGGAGGGAGGCGCCCATTCTAAGCTTTGCCATTGAACAAGTCGATGGCACTGCGGCTGTGTGGCGGCTGAGTGGACCGGCACTAGATGCCGAGCCCACCGTCCTGATCTTCGCTCAGGTGCAGCCCGCACTCCTTGACACCATCGGATTCCCACCACCAGCGCCCGGCTCGGGCATCCTCACCCGACTGAATCGCCCGGCTACAAGGCTCACAGCCTACGGAAGGAAAGCCCTGGGCGTGCAGTGAGTTGATGGGCACAGCCTGCTCGTCCACGTAGGTCATCACCTGCTCGCGCGTCCAATCCGCCAGGGGATTGAACTTCACGAGTCCCCCGTTGCCCACGTCGAGTTCCACCTTGGCCGTGTCGTGCCGGTTCAAGTTCTGGTCCCGGCGCAGGCCGGACACGTAAGCATCCAAGTCGGTGAGGTATCGCTGCATGGGTTCCACCTTACGAATCCGGCAGCAGTGTTTGCGATTCTCCACCGAACTGTAAAAAAGGTTCATGCCCTGCTCGCGCACCATGTGCTCGACCTCGGCGGCCTGAGGAAAGACCACCTCCACCACCTTGCCGTAGCGGTCGCGCACCCGGTCAACCAGATCGTGGGTCGCGGGGTGTAGCCGCCCTGTATCGAGCACAAATACCCGTGCCTCAGGCTCGATCCGGTGCATCATATCCAGCAAAACCATGCCCTCGGGCGCACCGAAAGAAGCCGAAAGTGCCAAGCGTGGATGATATTTCTTGACTGCTATAGTAAGGATTTCTTCGGCGGTCTTAGCTTCGAGGTCGTCGGCTTCGTGACTCGCCGATAAATCTTTAAGCTCTTGATTTAAAAGCATTACTTTAGACTCTTCCAACGCCATTGCGATTAGATCTCCCGGTGCCCCTACGGGCCAGGGAATTAATTTCCTCTATTCTTGATTACTCTAAACAAGAATTAATTGCAATTTCCCTACTATTTAGATCATCTATATGCTCAGTGGGGAGCCGGGAGGGCTCTCAGGGTTCCGAGAGGTCCAATCCCGTGCTCCAGCCCGGGATCTCCCCTGGCCAGACCTCGACCCATTCCGAACCCACCAGGCGTTTACGCAGATTGCCCACGGACTCCCCCAGGCCTGGATGAACCCAAGCGGGTGCCAGTTCGCACAGGGGTTCCAGCACGAACGCACGGGCGTGCAGGCGCGGATGAGGAATTGCGAGGCCCGCTTCGTCCACAGTGGCGTCGCCATAGAAGAGAAGGTCCAGATCGATGGCCCGGGGACCCCAGCGGGCATTCTCGGCGGATCGGGTTCGGCCTCCCTGGCGCTCGACGTCGAGCAACCGCTCCAGCAAGTGCCGAGGCGACAGTTCCGTGTCCACGGCGATCACCGCGTTCAGGTAGGGGCCCTGGTCCTCAGGACCCACCGGTTCGGTTTCGTAGATTCGAGATGCGCCGACCACCTCGATTCCCGGGACCAAACCGAGCTCGGCCCGGGCCCGGGCCAGGTGCGAGCCTCTATCTCCCAGGTTCGAGCCCAGGCCAATCCATGCGCGCACGAGACGTTCGGCCACCCTCTCATCTCCCTCTTACCTGCCGGGCCTCCCGGGTCAGGTCTCGCTGCTAGATTAGCCGACACCTCAATGGATCTCGAAACCCCGAGCAAAGCTGGGCGCCCCGCCTTCCCCGGCGGACCGGCCCGCATCCGGCGCCCCCAGCTCGGGGGCCGGGGGGTGACCCGTGGCCGAGCGCCAATCCACGGCCCCACGTTGGGCGTGAGGTACGCGTCCCTGTTCGCATATCTATTTCAGTACCGAGTCGAATGCTCAACCGGCCCCAACGCCCGGGGGCTACGGATCCCCCCCGCCTCCAAGCAACGGGAGCCGAGGCCGGAGCAGCTAGGCTGGTTCCCATGACGCCTTCCCTGGCCTCCGCGCTGCCTCCGACCCAACTCCCGGACCTCCGCACCCGAGTCCCCGGCCCCCAATCCCTTGCCCTCGCCACCCGCCTGGCCGCGGTCGAGAGTCGCAATGTCACCGCGCTCGTGAACCCGGGGCCGATCTTCTGGCAACGGGCCAAGGGCGCCAACATCTGGGATGCCGACGGCAACTGCTTCGTCGACCTCACCGGGGCCTTCGGCGTCGCCAATGTGGGCCATGGCCATCCCGAAGTGGTGGCGGCAGTGACCCGTCAGGCCGAGACCCTGCTGCACGCCATGGGGGACGTGCACCCCCCGGTAATCAAGGTCGAACTCCTCGAAGCGCTGGCCGCCCGCTTCCCCGGAAAGGAGCCCGCCCGGGCTGTGTTGGGCTCCTCGGGTTCCGACGCCGTGGAGAGCGCCATCAAGACGGCCCAGCTTGCCACCGGGCGCGCCGGATTGTTGGCTTTCGAGGGCGGCTATCACGGCCTGGCCCTGGGCGCCCTGGACGCCACCGCCCGGCGTGACTTCCGGGATCCATTCGCCGCTCGGCTACCCGGCGCCACGATCTTTGCCCGCTTCGGTGACCTCGGTGACGTCGAGAAATGCGTCGCTGAGGCCGAGACAGGCGATCAACCCCTGGGCGCCATTCTGGTTGAGCCCGTTCAGGGCCGGGGCGGCGAGCGAGTTGCGCCACCGGGCTTTCTCTCTTCACTGCGAACCCTCTGCGACGCCCACGGCCTGCTGCTCATCGCCGACGAGATCTACACAGGATTCGGCCGGACCGGACGTTGGTGGGCCTGCGACCACGAGGCCGTGGTCCCCGACCTGATCTGCCTGGGCAAGGGCCTGGCTTCGGGGATGCCCATTTCCGCCTGCGTCGGGCGCGAGACCATCATGGCGGCCTGGCCCAAATCCACAGGGGAGGCCCTGCACACCCAAACTTTTCTCGGCCATCCCCCGGGCTGCGCAGCGGCCCTGGCCTCCATGGCCGTGCTCGAACGGGACGGTCTGGTGGCCCGCTCGGCGGAACTCGGCCAAGGGGCTCTGGATCGGCTTCGAAAAGCCCTGACAGCCCGGGCCCATGTGACGGACGTCCGAGGGCTGGGCCTCATGCTCGGCATCGAATTCGCATCGGGCCACCACTGCGCGGCAGCGGTGGCCCGATGCCTGGAAAACGGAATCATCGTACTTCCTTCGGGACCCGGGGGATGCGTGCTCTCGATCACGCCTCCGCTCTCCATCGACCCGCCTGCCCTGACCCATGCCCTGGGCGTGGTCATCAAGGCCTCCGAGCAAACCGGGAACCCGGCATGAGCCCCGCCGTCGCCCACCAAGGGGGCAACCGCCAGTCCCTGGATCGCGCAGTACTCGGCTGGATGGGCGAATCCGATTGGCACGAGGACGAGGAGCGCTTCGATGCCTTGGCCCAGCGGCTCTTCGCCCACCAATTCAACCACTGCCCCCCCTACGCGCGTTTTGCCCGGGCAAGGGGGATCACCCCGGAAAACATCGCGAGTTGGCGAGACATTCCCGCCGTCCCAGCGGGCGCCTTCAAAGAGATTGACCTGCGCGGATTCCCCTCGGCGCAGATCATCAAGACTTTTCGCACAAGTGGAACCTCGGGCCAAAAACGCGGAGAGCTTCATCTGGACACCCTCGCGCTCTACGAAGCCTCCCTCCTCGCAAGCCTCGAGAAACTTCTGCTTCCCGATCGAGTCGACCCCGACGGCGAAGACCCCCGACCCGGGCGCACGCATATTCGGGTGCTGGCCCCCTCGGCCAGGGAAGCGCCGGATTCCTCCCTCAGCCATATGTTCCAGATCCTAATCGAAACCCTCGGCTCCGAGGCCAGCGGCTTCGATGTCGTGGACGGACAGCTGCGCGTCGAATCCCTGGTCCATCAGCTTCGCGGCGCCCAGGATCGCGAGGAGCCCGTTGTTCTTTGCGGAACCGCCTTCTCATTTGTTCATCTGATCGAAAACCTCGAAACCCAGGGCCTCGAATTCCGCTGTCCACCGGACTCGCGCATCATGGAAACCGGCGGTTTCAAGGGCCGCTCTCGGGAAATGCCCCGCGAAGATCTCTACGACGCCCTCGAGCAGCGCCTAGGAATACCTCCGGTGCGCATACTCAATCAATACGGGATGACCGAACTCGGCAGCCAATTCTACGATTCGATCTGGGTGGACCCCAATGGGCCCCGGCGCAAACTCGGACCACCCTGGGCTCGGATTCGTCTGCTGGATCCCGAGACGGGCCAAGCCGCTGCACCCGGCCAACCGGGCATCGTGGTCATCCACGATCTCGCCAACACCGGGAGCGTGTCAGCGATCCAAACCGCCGACCTCGGTCGCTGGGTGGCCGGGCCGGGCGCAGAGCCCGAGGGTTTTGAAATTCTTGGCCGCAGTGCCGGAGCCGAGGCCCGGGGCTGCTCGATTGCCGCCGACGAAATGCTCGGCTCCGTCGCCTAAGAAGACGAATCCGCTCGCCCGAGGCCTAGCCCTCGCGTAGCATTCACGCGAGTACTCCCGCCCCCGGATCGGGGCGCGGCTCGACGCCCCGTCCCGGGAGGAACCGAGCGCCCATGAGCAACCTGACCATCCAATGGCCCGATGCCAACGCGGAGCAGGTCGAAGCCGCCAAGGGACGCTTAGATGTCGCCCGCCGGCGTCTGGTAGCGCGGAGCCCTGACGGAATCCTCTCGGTCCTGGGGACGGTTCTCGACCAATGGCGCAAGCCCGCCTCCAAGTGGCGCCAGCGCTTCATGGGCGAGTTCCCCGCCCTCTCGGGCTTCTCTCCCGAGATCGTCTCCTCCGGCCTGGATCTCGCTCTCGAACACTGGACCGGGGATGCCCTGGCCGAAGCAGTCCGCGCAGAACTGGATTCCGGGCGACGATCACCAAGCCACCGGGTCGCTCCCTTTTCCATGACGAGCGTGCTGCTCGCCGGCGCGATTCCCATGCCGAGCCTATTGGCCTGCCTGCTGCCCCTCTGCGTGCAATCGCCGGT
>CAWVXN010000024.1:0-15507 GCA_963933695.1 uncultured Myxococcales bacterium
GCGCATCCTCCCCGAAATCGGGAGCTAGCACACGGGCCGTAGGATTCAGTCAACTCACGACGAAGGATCCGGACCCCCGCCATCCTTCGAATCACGAGAGAGACGAGAGGCGCGGGAGGCGAAAGTCGAGAGGCGGAGATCAAGAGACACGCCAAAGAAACCAAGGCATCCCCCATCCCCCCACGACTAGGCAGAGAACTGGGATGGCTCTCCCGAATAAATCAGAGGACTGTCGGCCTCCGAATCGCCCGACCGGGACTGCTGAGGGTGATGCTCTTCCCCCCAACCCAGTAGCCACTCATAGAGAACCGGTAGAACAAAGAGCGTCACCAGGGTGGACGTGAGCAGGCCTCCCACGACAACCGTCGCCAGGGGGCGCTGCACTTCGCTTCCGACTCCGGATGAGAGCAGTAGCGGACTCAGTCCCAGGGCCGTCGTGGATGCGGTCATTAGAACCGCCCTCAGACGAGAACTGGAGCCGTCGATACAGGATTTCCTTCGGCTCACACCTTGTTCAATCAGGCGATTGATCGCCGCGACCAGCACCATCCCGTTGCCTAGGGCGATCCCGAAGAGCGCGATAAAACCCACCGACGTAGGCACCGAGAGACTCTGCCCACTTAGGGCCAGGGCGACAACACCTCCGGTCAGCGCCGGGGGAATGTTGGAGAGAATCGCCAGTACGCTTCTCCCTGATCCAAAAGCCGAGTAAAGAAGAACCAGAACCATAAAAAGGGTCAAGGGAATAGTCAGGGCCAACCGCTTGTTTGCCTGCTCCTGCAGCCTGAACTGCCCTCCCCAAGTCACTCGATATCCGGGCGCCATCACTACTTGACGATCGACCAGCGCCTGAGCCTCTTTCACGAACCCGCCTATATCTCTGCCGGAAACATTGCACTGAACCACGATGAATCGCTGTCCATCTTCTCGCTTGATCTGACGAGGGCCGACGACCTTTTCCAAAGTTGCCAGATCGCCTAGGGGAACCCGGTAGCCGTTAGGCGCATCGATGAGAAGCCTGGCAATGGAATCCGGCGTCTCTCTATATGCCGAGTCCAAGCGCACCAGGATATCGAACCTCTTAATCCCTTCGAATACCTGACCGGCGACCCTACCACCCACTGAAGCGCTGATCGTGCGCTGCACATCCTTCACATTTATTCCATGACGGCCCACGGCTTCCCTGTCAATCCGAATCACGAGTTGAGGTGTCCCGGAGATCTGATCGACCTGCACATCCGCCGCCCCCCGAACCCCGGAAATAGCGTTTGCAATTTCTTTCGCCTGCTTCTTGAGCAGATCCACGTTCTCTCCGAAGATCTTAATAGCCAGTTCTGCCTGAGTACCCTCAAGGAGTTCATCAACGCTCATTGCAATGGGTTGAGTGAAGTTGACGACAGCACCGGGGACCCGACCCAGTCGCCTGCGAATCATATCTTCAAGTTCCTCTTGGGATGTCGCGGTAGTCCACTCTTCCCTTGGACTGAGCAAAACCAAGATTTCCGCGCTGTTGATCGGATCTGCGTGTGCACCGACTTCACCACGACCGATCCGGCTGACCACTCCCGTGACCTCTTCGATCTCCATCAACCTTCGCTCTACGATTTGCGTGGTTCGATAGCTTTCGGAGAGCGCTGACGAGGGGGCCATGGTCACTCGAACGATGAGGGTGCCCTCCTGCAAGCGGGGAGTGAACTCAGATCCGAGATTTGGAAAAATTAACGCACCCACCAAAACCAAAACCAAGCTACTTGCGCCAGCTATCCAACGGCGTTGAAAAACAACGGAGAGCACCGCCTCATAGGCACGCGAGAGCCCCGCCACCAAACGTCGTTGAGTCTTAGCTTCTGGTTTAAGCAACAACGAGATCAACGCGGGCGCGAGAAGTAGAGTAAACGTAAGCGCTCCTGCCAGTCCCAGACCAACCGTATACGCCAGGGGTGTGAAGGTCTTACCCTCTACTCCTTCTAGGCCAAAGAGCGGTGAGAAAGCCGCGACAATAATGAGTGTCGCGAAGAAAATTGGACGCGTAACCTCACTGCACGCATCCGCAATGATTTCCATACTTGGAGTGGAATCTTCGGCGGAGCTCAGCCTTCGATCCACATTTTCGACGATCACGATCGCCCCATCGACCAACATGCCGACCGCGATCGCAAGCCCTCCAAGGGACATCAAGTTTGCCGAAATTCCAAAGTAGGACATCCAGAATGTCGCGAAGAGCACCGCGAACGGCAGGGAAAGAACGATAATTAGCCCCGATCGCCAGCCTCCCATGAAAAGAAAGATGACCACAGCAACGGCGGCGGCGCCTTGGACCAGCGCACTTCGGACCGTGTCGAGGCAGGCCTCTACCAAGCTGCGCTGCTCGTAGTAGGGGACTAATTTCACTTCACCAGGAAGACTCTTGTTCAACGCCGCTATTTCGTCCTCTACGGAGTCGATCACCCCCGCTGAGTTCTGACCAAAGAGCTTTACCACCATTCCAGCGACGACTTCCCGCTCTCCGTTCAGGCTCTGCAGGCCCCGGCGAATCCCGCCACCCACAGTGACCTGGGCGACATCCCGAACATAGGTTGGGCGCCCCTGATAGGAGCTCAAGACTATATTCTCGAGATCTTCCTTGGACGTGGCTAGGCCAATTGACCGAACGACGACCTCCTCGGAATTCTGCTCAATGAACTGAGCGCCCGTGTTTCCGTTGTTCTGCTCCAAGCGGTCAATCACTTCTAAAATCGAGATATCGTGCTGAATGAGCCTTTCCGGATTGACCCTCACTTGGAATTGTTTCTCGTGGCCTCCTATTCCGAGCACCTCTGTCACTCCTGAGACACTCATAAGGCGCGGCTTCACAAACCAATCTTGCAGGGTTCTCAACTCTTCGAGACTATGACTACCCGAGGGATCATCAAGGTAGTAATAGAGAATTAGTCCCATACCCGTTGCTATGGGACCAAGTTCCGAGTGGCCGAATTGGCTGGGAATCTTTCCCGCATCGCTCTGCAGGCGACTGCTCACCAACTGGCGAGCGAAATAGATATCGACGTCGTCCTCGAAATAGACGTTGACGATTGAGAGACCGAAATTCGAAACCGAACGAATCTTCTCTACATCGGGCAAACCCGCCAAGGCAACTTCAATGGGAGAGGTGACAAACTTCTCTACCTCCTCCGGCGCGAGGCCGTCGGTTTCAGTGAAAACCTGAACCAATGCGGGAGAAACATCAGGGAAAGCATCAATCGGTAGGTCGCGATAGCCGAAATATCCGACGACCATAACCAGCCAGCCCAATGCGAGGACGCCCACTCGGTTGCGAATACAGATCGCCATTAAATTTCGCATAGTCAACTCCCGCGGCCCACGCATACCGCACACGAGCGGACTGGATCCGGAATGGCTGGGGTCACGTGGTGAGCGATCAATGTCCGTGGCCGCCATGAATCTGCGAGCGCATCAATTCTGACTTCACTGTGAACCCGCCTGCTTCCACAATTTTTTCCCCGGGCGCGACTTCCCCTTTGACTTCGACATTATAGTTATCGCTCAAGCCGATCGTGACCGCGCGGGGGCTATAGCCGCGGGCATCCAAAACAAAGACCACTGCCTCGTCATCCAATGAATGGATCGCGCTCTTGGGAACCGCGGACTTGACCTCCGAGCTGCCCACGAGAAGATCGGCAATCGCGAACATGCCGGGATGCCACTCACCCAACTTATTATCCAAAACAACCCGAGCCGTGGCCGTTCGTGTTTTCCTGTTGATCACCGGCGTCACATAGGAGATCACCCCCTTGGCCCGGGGTTGACCATGAATCGCTTTGATCAGAACCGTTTGCCCTGCTTTGACCCGGTGCAGATCACGCATATAGACGTCAAAGTCGACCCAAACTGTCGAGAGATCTGCAACGACGAAAGCCTGGGTGTGCGCATCGACCGCTTCACCGAGGGTTATGTGCTTTTCAATCACGACACCATCTATCATTGTCGTCAAGGAGTAGGAGCTAAGGCTACGACTGCTCTCGATCACAGCCAGGGTCTCACCACTGCGGACGGCATCGCCTATCTGCTTGTCAGTTCTTTTCACGATGCCACCATACCTAGGCACGATATGAGCAAGCTGGTCTTCGTTTGAGCGAATCTCCCCTGTCAGGGAAAGGAATTCTTCGATTACGGCTGGACCCGCGGCAGAAATCTTTAAACCGAACTCCACAGTGTCAATCGCGTCCAGACCAACGATCTGACTCTCGGCCGGAACAGACCCCTCAGGGTGCGCGCTTTCGGTATCCCCCCCAGCGCCGCAGCCAAGGAATGAGCCCGCTGCGAGCGCAGCAGCGAGACCTCCTAGGGCCAATTTCTTGGTTCGCTTCTCTTGTGGTTCGAAAGTCATGGTTTCTCCTGCGGGTCTTTCAGCGCCGGCCCGCTAACGATTAGATGCGTTCGGGTCCGGGAGATTTGATAGATTTTCTGGACTTCGACGAGCCGGGATTGAAGCAAGAAGAGAGAACGCTGCGCATCGAGTACGTCGGTCAAACCAACGGCCCCTTCGCTGTGCGCCCATCGCATAGCGGCATACGCGTCTCTCGCCTGGGGAATGACCTTTTGCGCGAGGGTGGCCGCTTCATCATGCGCGTTGGACATGGCTTCGTGGGCGCGAATGAGATCCCTAAGCGACGCCATTTTCGCGCTGCGCTGCTTGTCCTGTGCGGCAGCGAGTTCCGCTCTCGCCGCCATCCGCGAACCTTGATTTCGGTCGAAAACCGGCAGGGGGAATTCAAATCCCATCTGAAGGCCCCAGACGTCGTTTCCGCTGAAATACTTCGGCCCCAGTCCCAATCGTAGATCGGGGATACGACGCGAGTCCTCGAGGGCTATGACGGACCGCGCGCGATCAATGTCGATGACCAATTTCTTTTGCTTCATGCTGGTTTCGAGCAGAGATGTGAAATTCTCCAGGCTCGGGAGAGGTTCCGAGGAATCCAGAACTCCGCGAAGTCTTGAAAAGTTGAATGCGTCTGCCGCCCACAGCGAGGCGAGCCTGCGAAATGCGGCCCTCAGTGAGCGAGACCGGTTCGCTACTTCAATCTCCTGAAGCGATACCTCGATCTCGGCTCTCGGAACCTCAGCGGATGAAATGGCTCCGTTATTGACTTGGATACGCACGGCTTCCAGCAAAGCCTTCGCGATTTCTTTTTTGTCTTCTGCCTGCTGCAGTGAGATCTGTTGGGCCAAGGCTTCTGAAAACGCAATCATGGTTTCTGCAATGATCCCAAGGCGTATTTCTTCAAATTCTGACTGGGCCAGTCGAGTTGAGTGATGCTCGACGTCTTTCCTGAATCCACGCTGGCCGCCGATCTCAATGAGTTGGCCCAGCAGAAATGAAGTCTCGAAACTTTCATCGGCAAGGCCTGTATTGGAAATGCCGATGTTCTCCAATTCCAGCGAAAGGGTGGGGTTGGGGAGCAGTCCAGCCTGGAGCATCCGACCCTGTTGAGCCCGAATGGCCGAATAGGCTGAGCCAAGGCGCGGGTTGTTGAGGAAGACGAGATTGAGGACGTCTTCCAGCCCAAGGATGGCCTTGTCACCGGCGGGCGATTCGGAAACCCTCCCAGGCCGGTGCCCGGGATCCTGGACGCTCGGTGCGGCGAATCCGGGTCCCGCAAGGGTCAGAAATCCAATCAACACCCAGAAGAGCCATAGGCGTTCGCAATACTTTTTGTGGGCCGTGAAAAACATGAATGCCACTCCCAATACATTTCGCCCCGTGCACATCGCCTGTTCTTGGATCTCTCGGTTTAGCCAAGAGCGGGGGGGCCTAGTCGACCCCGGCGACCCCGAGGGTTGCATCAACAGCGGAGGACAAGGGTCCCTGTACGGGCGAGCAGTCGATTCGGGAGTTGGCCAAGTGTTCCCAGGACAAGGGAGCCACATGGCCTTTCGATGGCTTCGCGACGAATGCTTAAAATAGGGGTCAGCCCGGTGGCGTGTGCAAGCCGTCGGGGCGTCATCTCACTGCCGATCCCGCGCTCCGATGCGATACAACGGCCCACGCAACTGGCATGAGGGTTCAAGCCATCAGTTCCGAGACTCGGGGATCCGGATTCGGGAGAACGGGCATTATCCCGTACACGGGGAGCCGCTGAGCCGTCATGGTGGAGTTCCACCTCCAGCGCAAGGTCGCTGCTGCGGGCGAGGCAAATCCCAGCGTCGAGCACACGACCGGTCGCCGAACTGGCGAGCAGGAGTGCCACGGCGGTAATCGCAGCGGTCCAGAACTGAAGGCGATAGGGCTGTTCTCTCACCCAAGCGCTATCGACCCAACCGGGTGAAAAATAGAGGCAAATGTCGCCGAAAGTGAGCGACCTCAGCCGCTTGACCCGCGGGGGAAATCGACGGTTGAGAGCCGGTCGAGAGGCAGTTGAGAGGCAGTCAATCTGCACTGCTGTCCGCCCACGGTCCCAAGCGTCCGCCGAAACCCAAAGCCGCGAGGCCCCTCTCCCCGAGGTCACGAACTCCACTCGGATTCAGGAGTGGGCTATGCCTAGGCCACACCTCGACCGAGTCTTGAATCCACGAAGTTGAAATATCCGGGAGCTCAAATGCGACTTTCTCAGATCGGCCTTTCTCTCCTCGCAATTCAACTGGTATGCCTCGGCTGCGCGAGCACTCCGTCGGGTCCCCGTAGCCATGCCGTTGTTCAGATCAACAACATGAACGTTGCCCCCAATGTTGCGAAGGTTTCCGGTCCAAAAAATTCCGTAGTCTGGAACAATTGGTCAAGCTCGGTGGCGACCGTTCATTTTCCGGCGAGCATCGCTAGCGCCTTTGTCTGCGATGAGCTGCGACCGCTCTTTGTACTGAATGGAGACCGTGTCGAATCAGTCCAAGCCCTCGGCGACAACGAGAGCTTGTCTACCCCTTGCGCACTCAAGCCCGGTACTTACACCTACGAGGTCTGGCTTTCCCCCTCAAGAATGGGACGAGAAAATCCGCAACTGAAGGTCAAGGGCCAGATTCAGGTCACCGACTAGTCGTGCCACGGCTGCCAGGAGGTTTGGGCTCGGGCTACACGGTGCTCTTCGCTTGGGTTCTTGCCGCCGCCCTCGGCTACTTTGCACTCGGTGGGTTCTTGACCCGTCTGCTGGAAGGATACGATCGCACGAGCGAATCAGGAATTCCCATTTTCCTGACCGCGGGCGCCATCGCAATCGGCCTAGGACTCACATTCCGATGGGCACGAACAATACGGCCAGGGGCAGTCAGTTCGGACTCATCCCCGCGCCGGCGTTTCTTACTCGGTGCACTCGGCGCCGGCGGCGGAGTCGCAGCCACGAGCATCGCGGCTCTCGCCAGGACAAGCGACTGGCTCACGGTTTCCGGGAAGCACATTTTCCTGGTGCGCCCCCCATACCAGGCCGACACGGCTCTCGATGAATGGGCCGGCTCCGCGGTGGGTGCCTACCGACGATTGGGACGAACCGAAGCCCGAATCTCGGACATCTCCCTGGGTTCGGGATCCGGGACCGGGGGTAGGCAGACCGTAGAAGTCGCCCGGGAAGCCATCGAGCGCGGCATCAACTACTTCGATACCGCGCCGGACTACAGCGGTACAGACTCTGAGAAGCGACTCGGAGAGGCGATGCTCGGCGTGCGCGACCGTATGTTTCTCGCCACCAAGTTCTGCCGCCCCACCGGCCACTTGCACCCGGGGCATTCGGTACAGGAATACATGACCGCCATCGACGAAAGCCTACGACGCCTGCAGACGGATTGGGTCGACCTGGTGCACATCCATTCGTGTGACAGCGTGGAAAGACTCATGGATGAAAACGCCCACGAAGCCTTCGACCGCCTCAAGCAAGCGGGCAAAGTTCGCTTTCTCGGTGTGTCCACGCATACGCCAAATCTCGAAGAGGTGGCTAATCACGCCATCCAGAGTGATCGCTTTGATGTCATGATGCTCGCCTATCACTACGGCGCCTGGCCCAGCATCGGGGACATCATCGATCGGGCCGCCGAAAAGGATATCGGCGTGGTGGCAATGAAGACTTTGCGGGGCGCCATGCACCAGGGCCTCATGTGGTCTCGGCCCGATCGAGAAGCCTATACCCAGGCGGCGTTCAAATGGGTTCTTTCCAATCCGTCGGTTTCGGGCCTGGTGATCTCGATCTGGGAATCAGCGCAGCTCGACGAATTTCTGTATGCCTCGGGCCAGGCGGCTGCCCCGCAGGACGTAGCCCCCCAAGACATAGCCCGGCTGAAGCGATACGAGGCACTCACTGCCCAGGAGCATTGCCGTCCGCACTGCGGTGCTTGCCTCGACCAGTGCCCGGAACAACTCCCCATTCACGACATCCTCCGATACCGCATGTATTTCGAACACTACGGGGCGCAGAAGGAAGCCATGAGACTTTATTCCGAGCTGGAATCAAAAGCCGATGTTTGCCTCTCGTGCAGCGCTCCTTGCACCAATGCCTGCCCCTACGGAATTCCCATACCCCAACAAACCCGCGATACTCACGACCTGCTGAGCATGCAGAGCCGAGCCTAGTCCCAGGCGTCCAGGAGCCTTCTCTCTGCATCCAGCGGATTGTCCGCAAGGGTGCACTCGCGGTCGAAAACCATCGTCGCCCTCGCGCTTGAATCGTAGGCGTCCCACTCGGGCAGACCGAGGTGACCGGGTTCACCCCTGCGTGCGAATGCGATCCAAGCATCCTGCATGCGCCCGGACAGCCGCCGCGCTGAACCCGCGAAACTCGTAAAAGCACGAGTCAGAGGATGACTGGTGAGACCAAAGACGAAGGGCAGTTCCATGGCATGACATGCGCCCAGAGTCTGGGAAAAGGCCGCGGGTTTCCACGAAAACAAGTAGGAATGAACGCTGCCCCCTGCCCTTTCGTGGCAGTCGGCCAGTTCAAGTGCCGGGCGGTGGAAAACACGCATGGATTGGAAAGCGCTCCACACCTCGAAGGGCGTCGTGCGCCCGCCTCGTTTCCTCACCGCCTCCCGATACAAGCGGGCAGCCTCCTCGGGAGGGGGGGAGTTGCTCGTCAACTCGGGCAGGAGGTCGGCAAATCTCGAAATCAGCCCGGACTCCCCAGAGCGGGCCAGTGGGGAATCAATCGGCGCAAAGAGCTTCCACTCGTCGAGGGTCGTCCCGATCATCATGTCGATGTGGGCCACGGACCCATTTTCGACGGCGTCCGTGGGAAGCTCGGTAATCAGTTCGCCGTCTAGGCAAGGCGCCATCACCATCAGATCTCGGGGATTCATCAATTCCCGGTTAACCACGCTCTGGGCGCGCAAGATCTGGGCCACGGGGATCTCGCCCAATGTTTTGGGGGTGCAGCGGGGCTTTCCCAGTGTCCGTACAAAAAGTTCTGCTGCGCGATCGGCCATTTCCCGGCCGATCACATTGCGCCCCGCCCCACTCTGAAGAATCCCACGGCAAAAGAGCCCTCGGGCCGATGCCGCGCCGAGCAGAGCCCCCACGCTCATGGCTCCCGCGGACTGGCCACAGACGGTCACGTTCTCAGGGTTACCCCCGAAGCGCTCAATGTTGTCCCGGACCCATTCGAGCGCGGCAATCTGATCCCGGGTACCGAGGTTGGACGAATTTTCGAATCCCGGCTTCCCGAGACCGTCCAGATGCACATAGCCCAGAGCCCCCAGGCGATAGTTGATGGTGACAACCACCATATCGCCGGTTCGCGCCAGATAATTTCCATCGTAGACAGGTGTCGAACCCGCGCCGATAAGAAAGCCCCCTCCATGGATCCAAAGAAAGACCGGTCTCTTGGCGCCGTCGATTCCTGGCGTCCATACGTTGAGATGAAGGCAATCTTCCGATTGCCTCGCCGCCCCGGCATTCAAAAAACGAAAGAGTGGCATCGCGGGCTGAATGGGAACCGCCCCCGACTTCGTCGCCTCGCGCACGCCCCTCCAGGGTTCAGGAGAATGCGGAGGCTGAAATCGCAGGCGGCCTTCGGGTGCTCGCGCGTAGGGAACGCCCTTGAAGGCAACGATGCCCCGGGACTCGCTCCCCCTCACCCAGCCGGCCGTGGTCTCTGCCTGGAGATCGCGGACTGTCAACCGCTCGCCTCACCTAAAATCGATTTGCGAGTAGGGATCTCGCTCTTGCTTGCGCAGAGGCTCGACTTCACCGTGCGATAATACCCCATGGACGGGCCACGGGAGCAGAAATTTAATCTATCTCCGGATGAAATCCCAACCCGCATTGATACAGGCTTCCGGGAGATCATCCCGAATTTCCACCTCGCCCATCCCAAGCGGAAGCACGAACCGAATCCTGTCATCACTCACTTTCTTGTCGTGGCGCATTGCCTCCCGAAGCACTTCGTTACTCGGCAGATCAGCTTGAGTAGGCAGACCCACCGCGGCCAGGAGTTTCTCCAGGTCGTTTGAGAGATTTTGAGTGCACAGTCCGAAATCTGCGGCCGCCCGAGAAGCGGCCAGCATCCCCAGGCCCACGGCTTCTCCATGCTGAATAGCGCCATAGCCCCCGGTCGCTTCAATGGCGTGACCGAATGTGTGTCCGAAATTCAGGTGAGCCCGAACCCCATGTTCCTTTTCGTCTTCCATCACCACCGCCGACTTGATTTCGACGTTGCGCCGCACGAGTTCAACAATTTCAGGGGCAGAAAGGTTGAGGATGCTTTCGAGATTCTCCGAAATGAAACCAAAGAGGGATTCATCCCGAATCACCGCATGCTTGATGCACTCGGCCAACCCACACTGCAGTTCCCGGGCGGGCAAGCTCTGGAGAACAAGTGGATCAGCGACAACCAGGGCAGGCTGATAGAAAGCACCGACCAAATTCTTGCCTTGGGGAACATTGACTCCCGTCTTTCCGCCGACGCTTGAATCCACCATCGCCAGTAGAGTGGTCGGACATTGGATAAAGGGGACGCCTCGCAGATAGGTCGCCGCCACGAAGCCCGTCACATCGCCGGTAATTCCGCCGCCCAGGGCGATGACCGGAGAGCCCCTTTCCAGATGTGAATCTAGAAAATCTCCGTAGATGCCCTGGACCGCGGCAAGGCTTTTCGCCTTCTCGCCGGACTCCACCACGACCGAGGTGGGAAGGTATCCGGCCTGGACCAGAGAGCGCTCAACCGTCTCCCCATAGAGAGCGCGGACTGCGGAATCGGCGACCCACCCGCAGCGACCATTTGGGGCAACCGCCCGCACCCGCTCACCCAGTCCCTGAAGACTGCCGGGCTCGATCAGGATCTCGTAACGGTGATGGGGAAGTTGAATGGTCACACTGGCCATGGGAGGTGGGGTCTAGCACGAATCTTTCTGACAGGCAGAGCAATCGCATCCATGCGCTTCCTGGCCGTCAGGAAAGAGGACGGAGCATGCTTTCCTGGGCAAACGAAGCCACCAACTCACCTGCTCGGCTAAACACTCTTCCCTGGGCGAATCCCCGCCCCCCGGCAACCACAGAACTTTCCTGGTTGACCAAAAGCCAATCGTCCACTCGCAGCGGCTTGTGGAACCAGAGCGTATGTGAGGTCACCGCGGTCTGGATTTTCTCGGGCGAGTCCTCTTCCCCGAGCCCGAAATGGGGTCGAAGGGATGTGCCAATCAAGGTGAGGTCTGTCGCGTGCGCGAGAAGAGCCTGGTGGGCGACCGGGCCGCCCGAAAAAGCAGGCGTCCGCATCCAGAATGCAAAATCGGGAGAACCCACTTCTCTCGATCCAAGGTCTACCCCACCCACGACTCGCGTCTCCCAGGGAATCATGCTGAATTCAGTGGGGATCGCTTCATCAGGCTCGCCCAGGTCGGGTGCATCCACCTGGTGAAAAAGGCCACTTTCCTCCGCGTGGAACGTGACCGTGGCGACAACCTTGGATGCGCCCGCCTGCTGGCCCACCACCAGGCGATGCGCGAAGGTTCGGCCATCGCTCTGGCGTTCCACCTGGTACTCGACCCGCCGGGCCAGATCACCGGGGGCGGGAAATATCGCATGGAGCGAACTGACGCCCTTGGACTCCACCGTCTCTGCCCCAACGCACAAGACCTGAGCCAGAATCTGGCCCCCAAAAATTCTTCGATAGTCCATGGGGATATTGGGCGCCGTATAGGTGTCCCCTCCCACGGGCTCGACGACCAAGCAGGCCAGGGTGTCTTCCCACTGAATGATCGCCATGAGGTCTCCCCAAAGGAGATGAACTAAACGCCCAGGCCAGAGTTCATTTCAAGTGCTGGTTGATCGGCTTCGGGGTGGCCCACGATCTCTGCCGGGATACCCGCCACGGTACTGTGGGGAGGCACGTCCGATAGAACCACGCTCCCCGCAGCAATTTTCGCCCCCTCGCCCACTTCGACGTTGCCGAGCACCTTGGCCCCGGCGCAGATCAGAACTCCCCGCCGGATTTTAGGGTGCCGGTCTCCGGTCTCTTTCCCCGTACCCCCGAGTGTAACTTCATGAAGCAGGGATACATCGTCTTCGACCACCGTCGTCTCTCCCATCACGACGCTGGTGGCGTGGTCGATAAAAATGCCCGAGCCCAGTGTCGCTGCCGGATGAATGTCAACTCCAAAAATTTCCGAGACTCGGTTCTGTACGTGAACGGCCAAGGCGCGACGATCGGCTCCCCAGAGCCAATGGGCATATCGGTAGGTCTGGAGAGCATGGAACCCCTTGAAGTAAAGCAACGGCATCCAGTAGCTGGTGCAAGCCGGGTCCCGTTCACGGATGGCACACAAGTCGGCACGCACGGCTTCTCCGATTTCGGGAGCCGAGTTGAAAGCTTCGTCGATCCCTTTGCGGAACGCCTCGGCGGGAAGCATTTCGCTCCCCAGCTTATTCGAGAGGTGAAAGCTGAGGGCGCTCTCCAGGGAAGCATGCTCCAAAATCGTCGCTTGAAGAAAGCGTTCCAACAGGCTTTCCCCGGCGGATACGCCTTGGATGTCCTTCCTTATCTCGCTCCAGATCGGATCTTCCGAGCCGGGGTCAACCGCATTTTGGCTGGCCATCAGTGCACTCCTTCGCGAGGCAATGCCTTCCTTCGCAAGGTTGGTGGTCCTCAATGCAACCGTGGAGATTCGATTCCCCCACACCATTTCCATGCTGTTCTTATACTGTTCTTATTTATACTGTTCTTATGCAGTTCTTATGCAGTTCTTATATCGCCCTTGTGTCGCTCATATGCCATCCAGTGTACCCGAACGCGGGTCGGCCAACTCTTCTACAACACGGTGATCTCGGCTCAGCGAGCCATGTAGCCCTCGATTCGGTGGTCAATATCCTCGATCAGACCGTCGAAACCCTCTTTTTCAAGAATCGTCCGATACTCGGAACGACGCATCGCGATTTCGCTCACCGTGGACGGAGAATAGCGATCCACGATTTTCCACTCTCCCCCTACCTCGACCAGGCGGTAATCGACGGAGATTTCCAAAATTTGGCGGGGATATCTGACAGCTGTACGAATCAGCACAACCCCCTGCGAAATCTGGTCATACCCAGTCAGCCTGGAAACCCGCCCTCTATCCCGGGAGTTGACCTTCGCACTGGCTGAACTCCGAAAGGCTATGAAGGTGTCTACCCAAAGCCTCTTCTGAACCGGCGTCAGCTCCCGGAAGCTTGGCCCATAGCTGAGCTCAGCCATCCTCGGGAGATCGAAATTCCGCAAGCCAATCTCCGCCAGCGCGACCCGCCGTTCTTCGTAGCCGAGGGCCGAACTCTGCTGGGCAACTTCGCGAACGCTTTCTTGCACCCTGAGCACGACGTCCCGGGCCTGAGCGACGCCCGGAGGCAGCGGTTCAGGGAAGGGATCCTTCTCCGGCGGAGGACTTGCGCAAGCGCTCAGTAGCAGGCAAAGCGAGGCTGCCCAGGCTGCCGAGGGGCGGCTTCGAGGCTTGCTTCTATCCGACTGGGAGAAATATTCCATACTGGGATTGGGTCAATCGACTCACCGAAAAGCACCTTGGTGCCATCGCATCCAACTGACGATTAGCCAAGCGCTCCTGAATCCTTGAGTGCCTTGATTTTTTCGGGTTGATAACCGAGCACCTCGCCAAGGATTTCCTCGTTGTGTTCACCCACAGTGGGTGCCGGAGTCGGCGCGGGAATCGATTCATTTTGAAGCTTCAGGGGAAAAGGCAGCATGTCCGCACCGTGCTTCTCGTGGGGATAGAGGGGAAAGCGATCCTTAAATTGGGGATCCTCGGCCAGGGTCTTGGGCGTGTTGACCGGGGCAACGGGAAAGTTCTTCTCGTCTCCAAGCCGGATCCACTCCTGGGAGCTCTTTCCCTTGAAAATCTTGCTCAGGTCGGCCTGAAGCTCCCGATTCCCCCGGGCGTGATCGGCGAACTTTGAACCCGGCCATTTTTCAAAAAGTTCCTGGCGGCCCACGCACTCGCAGAAGTTCTTCCAGAACGCCTGCTCCGAAGCCATGAAGATTATGTGGCCATCCGAGGATTCGTACATCTGGTAGCGGACGCCTGCCTTCATCCCCGCAGTCCCCGGCTCCCGACGCTCGTAGTTGTCGGCCTTGTTCCCGGTGACCACTTCCTCGGACCGCTCATAGGCGAGCCACGATTCACTTCTGTACCAATCCATGTAGGCAGCCGCATCCGATTGCCCAATCTCCATCATGCAACCCTGACCGGTCTCCCGGGCTCGCAACACCCCCGCCAACACGCCGAGGGCACCCATCAGCGGCCCCGAGTGCATACCGATCGATGCATGCTCGGGGATGTAGCAATAGCCTTCCTCGTCGTAGGCGGGATTGACGATTCCCGCCCAAGTATCGAAAGCGATTCCATGGGCGGGCAGGCTCTGATAGGGGCCCGTCATTCCGTAACCAGAAATATTGCAGAACACAATACGCGGGTTGATGGCGCTCAGATCCTCGAACCCCAAACCCCGCCGGGCCAGGGAACCCGGACGCATGGCCTCGATCACAGCATCCGCTCCCCGCACTAGATCCTTATAGACCTCAACCCCCTGATCGGTTTTCAGATCGAGGGTGAGGCTCTTCTTCCCGCGATTGATATGGAGATGCAGCAGGGAAACCCCATCGATGATGGGCCAAGTCATTTCACGGATATAGTCTCCCGAAGGGCTCTCGACCTTGATGACCTGAGCGCCCAAATCGGCGAGGTGGGTTGTGATCGCGGCAGGACCAAGCAACGAACTCTCGATCACACGGAATCCCGCAAGCGGTGGAGCAGCGTGTTCAACCATGAGCCTCTATCGCACTCCTCTTTCGAATCGGCCTGTCCCCCGGCCAGCGCTATGTGCAGCCAGGAAAGAGCGCAAAATACCCTGGGCTTCTCCCGGCCACAACCAGGGACAAGCCAGACCCATTTTTTTGGATCCGTCAGGCACCCATCCAACAGCCGCAATCGGCTAGATTCCCGGCATGAGTCCAACCTCTGGCCCATCCAATCGCCCGGTCTGTGTTGCCGCGCGCCCCGGCTCCCAGCGCCGGCGATTACTCAGCCGGCTTTCGTCGCTCCTCGTGGTGGCTCTTT
>CAWVXN010000025.1:0-15363 GCA_963933695.1 uncultured Myxococcales bacterium
TCGGGGTTCCGGGAGTTGAGTCGCTAGAAGGGCAGCTCAGGCAGATCGTCTGTGCCGCGGAAGATCACGTTGCGATGCAGATTGCCGCGCTCGCTCGTGGACGAGGTGTATTCGTAGCCGGCAAAGGCCGTAAAACGGCCCGGTATATTGGCCTCATCCGCCGCATCGATCGTGTCGCGCCAGGCGGATCTGGATATGCCGTCGATCTCCTGCCGATCGAGCTCTCCGGACGAGATCAGTTCGATGAGTGACGGCACGAGTGTGCTGAATACCTTGGCACGTGTGGCCAGGGTGAAGAGGCCGCGGTTGTCCGGCGCGTTCAAGTTGTGGACGATTTCGGTGATCGAGAGCTTTGAGAGCTCCGAGCGGGTGTCGGCTGCCTCCTTGGCGACCCCGAGAAACATGGCATGGTCGGTCACGGCATAGAAGTCGAGGGGGCGTCTGAGCTGGATCGCGTAGCCAGCCGGGTGCTGGATCCCCTCGCCCTTGGCATAGCGATAGGCATCGCGTGGCGTCGCCTGGGTGCCGAAGGCGAAGGCATCGAAGGAGTACTCGGTGTGAACGTGCAGATCGCCGTAGTAGACGTTGCGCTCGGGATTCGCCTCCGGCCGCAGGGACAGGGTGGCCATGCTCGCCTCGAGCACTACCTCGGTCATCGGAGCCCGGCTCGACTGGCCCGAACTGACATTGCCCGCCGCCTGGGTGTCCTCTATATCCTCGCAACCGGACGCGGCGAGAATGCAGAGAAAAGCAATTGATCCGACTTTAAGAAGCTGTAGGGGATGGTTCACCATTCAGGGCTCCGTGATGCGGATCTCGTCGGAGTCCGCGGGCAAATCAAAGGTAAGCAGGTCGCGCGTAAGGATGACGTCGTCGGGCAGCCCGCGCAGAAACATTCTCTCGATCAGCGCATTCGGTGGGGCCGGTACCAGGTGATAGAGGGCGAGAAGCTGGACACCGGCCTCGGCCGCCCGGGCCGGCAACAACGTCACATCGGCATGATAATCGATGACGTCGATCATGATCTGAGCCGACGGCAGGCCAAGATCCGTCGCGGCTTCGATCATTGGGTCGAGTACGGTGCGCGATAGCGCGTCGTGGAAGAGGATGTCTGCCCCCTCTGCGGCGGCGAACAGGGCGTCGGCAACGTTGGTATCTCCGGAGATGACCACCGACCGGCCGCGATAGTCGACCCTGTAGCCCGCCGCAGGCTCGATGGGCGGATGCTCTACGGCGAACGACGTGACGGTGAGGAGGTCATCCTGCCAGACCACCTCGCCTGGCTTAAACGCATGGGCCCGCATCGGGCCGCGCTCGGGGGGAAGCCGCGCGGCTCCGTGATGGCCGGTGCGGTATCCGCGATCCAGCGCATAGGCGGCGTTGAATCCATCCACCACCGACTCCACCCCGGATGGGCCGTAGACGTCGAGCCTTTCGGGCCGGCCCCGCACCCAAGAGGCCAGATTTACGTCGGGCAGGGCAGCAATATGATCCGAGTGGAAATGCGTGAGGAAAACTCCGTTGATTCGCGCCATCGGCAGCCGAGCCTGGGCCATCCTCTGAGGTGAGCGGGCGCCCACGTCGAACAGGAAAAAATGCTCAGCCGTGACCACGGCGATACAGGCCTGGGCACGATCACCCCCTCCGCCGAGGGGCGACGCACTCCCGCAGACAACGACGCGTAGGCCATCCACGGGTTCCGCTCCCCGTCCCAGGAGGGCAGTCGCAACGCGCTTCGCCAGAGCATCCTGGGCGAACGGCGCGTAGAGCAGCAGGGCAGCGGCCGCGCTGATCAGCATGACCAGAGCGGCTACGACGCAGAAAACCTTCTTCATAGCTTGGCCTTCCTCCAGCCCTCTTCTCGCCAGGCGCCTCACCTTATTTGTCATTCTGGTAACAGTTGCTAGCATTACGTTAGTTAATCCTAGCGATTATGACCGACGGCGGAGTGATTCGCAAACCGGACTGGAGAAGTAGCGAGGGAGTCGAGCGGATCTATGGCCACGAAGACCAAGCGAAATCGAGACGAAACCGAGGGGCGACTCATCGGCGTTGCCCTCGACCTCATCCGGCGCAACGGCGTGCTGGCCGGCCTCAATCTCCGCGAGGTCGCCGAAGGGGCCGGGGTCAATCGCGGCAACATCTACCACTACTTCGGCTCGAGACGAGAACTGCTTCGCGCCGCGATCACCCACCGCTTCGAAGCGGTCGTCGAATCTATAACGGCCGACAGGCGGGGGGCCTCCTTCATCGAACGGAGGCTTCGGCCCTTCCGTTCGGCCGACACGATTCGGGACAGCCAACTGCGCGCACTGCTCGTCATCGACGGAGACGACACCGTCGACCCGATGCCGCGATACGAGGCGGCACTCAGTCGCCTGCGCCAGGACGTCATCGACGGGGACATCGACCGTGCCCACGATCTCGAGGCGCTGCAGGTGGCGCTGTCATCGCTGCTCCGTGGCTACCGCATCTTCCGCGAACCGTACGCGAAGCGCATCGACACCGATGCCAGCGATCTCGATGATCGTGTCGCCACCATCGTACGCACCTGGCTCGAGGCGATGGCAAAGCCGCCGGAGACCTAACAAGCGCGACTGCTTCAGATCGTAACTACCCCCAACCTTTAACAATCTTAGCCAGAGTGAGCACACCTATGATGAAGCTAATCAAGCTATGCGGCGCCAATGCTTCTCAGTTTGTCCGCAAGGCCCTGGCGGCCCTGCTCCTGGTTACCGCTCTTGCGCTTCTTCCCGGGGCTGCGCTCGCCGAAGCCGCTCCCGACCATGCGGGGAACGCCGAAGAGGCGGACGCGCCTGGAGAAGTCGAGGCGACCACTGATGCGACCACCGATGCGAGCATTTGGGATGCCTCCTCCGAAGCCGATCCGAACCTCATCGAAGCAGGCACCCCGGCCGGCGCCCCCCCGCAGCCCGAACACGGCGGGATCGAGGAAATCATGGTGACCTCTCAGAAGCGGTCGACGAATATCCAGGAAACCCCAACGGCGATCACCGCATTGAGCGGGGCGCAACTCTTTGATCGCGGCATCTACGACGTCGAGTCCCTCGCCAGCCAGGTCCCGAACTTCCAATACGGCGAGAGCTTCGGCATCGCGCGTATCACGATTCGCGGGATCGGAAACGAGGGTTTCACCGACCCCTCGACGACCTTTCACATCGACGGCATCTACCAGAACAATCCAACCGCAGCGAGTGCGCTGACGTTTTACGATATTGCCCAGGTCGAAGTCCTCCGTGGGCCCCAGGGCACACTTTGGGGGCGCACTTCCACAGCGGGCGCGATAAACGTTTCGACCCGGGCGCCCCAGCACGAGTTGGAGGTTTTCGGAGACCTGCTCTACGGCTCTTACAACCATTGGTCCGGTCGCGGCGTCGTCAATCTCCCGATCCTTGAAGGTCGCGTGGCGATGCGAACAGCCGTCTACTTCGATAAGCGCGATGGCTACCAGGACAATCTCTTTTACGAGGGAAATGACCAGGACGCAGACGACGCAGACAATTGGGGGATCCGCCCCCAAGTGCTCTTCGAGGTCACAGACGAAATCAGCCTCACCATGCGCGGCAACTACAATCATCAGGGCGGCGTGGGTTGGGCGAGCAAAATCGAGGGATCGTATCCGGGGACGCGCGTTCTCTCCACGGCCCTCTTCGATCTCTATTTCGACACCTACAACTCGACCCTGGCGGATGGGACCCAGATGCAGCCGAATCCGAGCGACCCGATGCAGGTTCGGAGGGACGCCCGCCAA
The DNA here is from genome assembly GCA_963933695.1 of uncultured Myxococcales bacterium. Taxonomy (GTDB): domain Bacteria; phylum Myxococcota_A; class UBA9160; order UBA9160; family UBA4427; genus JAZXM01. The sequence goes on from CAWVXN010000025.1 coordinate 3,773, forward strand.
TTCCAGGATATCGATTCCTGGGATGTGAACGGCACGCTCGAATGGGATTTTCATGCACCTTGGCTCGGCGATATGAGCTTGACCGTTCTCGGCTCCTACCGCGACGAAGTTCGCGTCCAGAACTTCGACGTGGACCTTTCAGAACAGGACATGATTGTTTCCAACGTAACCGCATCGACCCGAGACCGCGTCATTGAAGCCCACCTGCGGAGCGAAGGGGATACCTCGACGGAATGGCTGCTGGGCTTTTTCATGCTCGATGCCGATGGCCAGATCAATATCGACCTCCCTGGCGAGGGAGGCTTCTCGACACTTTACGTGGGTCAAGGAGGAATGATCTGCCAGCCCGGAGCAACCCCGGGCACCCCACTTCAGTGCCCTATGGGATCCTTTTTGGGCGCCATCGGAGACTGGCAACTCCAAGGGCAAAAAAGCGGCGGTTCGAATGACACGCTCTCGCTCGCGGGTTACGCCCACGTCCGGAAAAAATTCTACGACGATATGTTCAAAGTCGGCTTCGGTCTACGATACTCCCATGACCGGTCCAGAGCGACGCGTTATATCGGCACTACCCGGCTGATCTCGGAGGGAACAAGGTTTCCGGGGGGCAATGTACTCTTCCCTCCTCCGGGCACGTGCTTTCGACTGGGGACCGAAACCCAGGCAGAAGCGACCTGGGGCGCTGTCACCGGAGACCTGAAACTCGAGTTTCTTCCATCCGATGAACACATGGCCTACATCTCGGTCTCACGGGGCTACAAGCCGGGCTATGTCAACGGTGATGCGTCCGCCACCGACCTCAACTGCGATGATCCAGAGTCGATTCACGAATTCGACCCTGCCTCTCCCGAAGGCATTTGGGCGTACGAGATCGGCTCCAAGAATCGCTTCTTCGACAGTACCGTCCAGGCCAACCTGACTGCCTTCCTCTACCAGTACGACAACCTTCAAGTTTTGGACAGGGCCGATAGCACCGACTTTATTCAGAACGCGTCGAGAGCGCAGGTGCGCGGGATCGAGTTCGAGGGAATCTGGGAACCCATCGACGATCTCAGCTTGAGCGTGGTCTACGGTTATCTCAACTCAAAATACCTGGACTACCAAGGATTCGACTTCGCGACCGGACAAACCGCTGATTTCTCAGGCAACCAGATGATCCGAGCGCCCAAGCACACCGCCACCCTGGCCGCCGAGTACCTCTGGGACCTGGGTGAAAAGGGAAGTGTCATCCCGCGCATCCAATACACCATCTCCGACTACATCTACTTCAACGCCTCAAATAGCCCCGACAGTCGCGAGCCGGCCTTCGGCCGTCTTCAGCTTCGCGCGCGCTGGGAATCGCTAAACGACGGGGTCTTCATCGAGACCTTTGTAGAGAACGTCACCGATGAAGCCGTCCGATCGACGCGTGCCGTGGGCCCCGGGGTCCTGGGAAGACCCATCATCGTGGCCTACCAACCGCCGCGAACCTGGGGCATTCGGGTGGGGGCGAGCTACTAGGCGCCGCGGGTCTGCCTGCGGGGTTGCCGAACTGGCCGGTTTTGAAGCGGGTTTCTGCGCCGATGGTGCTGCCTTTGACGAAGGGCATGCCGTTCTCCTTGTTCCGTGTTCAGGGTCGTTTCTGGGGCTGTGAAACTGGTGCCGTCTACTGCCGTCTGCCGTCACCGATGCCGCTCTATGCCGCTCCATTTGGCTTTGGTGAGACAACCAAAGGGCCCGCCCAGACCGCGCACTTCCGGAAAAGAGGGATACGGGTTCTGGCGGTGGCCGCCGCTCGTGGCCGCCGCGTTGTGGCCTTGGTTTCAAGGCTCTCCGTATGGCCAAGGGTGTACAATGGTCCCCTGGGATTCGTCTCTGCTGCCCCTGTGAGCCGAGGGCGCACCGAAGAGGGCAGACGCTAGAGTCTTGGCCATTCAACGAGGGAGACCACTGTGAAAGCGATCGTTTGCACCGAATTCGGGCCGCCCGAGAAGCTCGTGATGGAAGAAGTCGACGAACCGCGCGCGGGCGAAGGAGAGCTGGTGATCGATTCCCGGGCTTCGACCGTGACCTTTCCCGATGCGCTGATGATCGAGGACAAATACCAATTCAAGGCCCCGCTGCCCTTTGTGCCCGGCGGCGAAGCGGCGGGAGTTGTGGCCGAGGTGGGCGCTGGCGTCGAGGGCTTCGCGGTGGGAGATCGGGTCATCGGCTCGACGATGCTCGTGGGAGGTTTTCAAGAAAAGGTGCTCGTGCGCGCGAGCGCGACCCGGAAGCTCTCGGAGAACATGGGCTTCGCTGAAGCAACGGGACTCCTCTATGCCTACGGAACGGGCTACTACGGGCTGAAGTATCGCGGGAATCTGCAGCCAGGCGAGACGCTGCTTGTGCTCGGTGCGGCGGGGAATGTCGGACTGGCGGCCGTCGAGCTCGGGAAGTTGATGGGGGCGAAGGTGATCGCCGCCGGGTCGAGTCCCGAGAAGCTCTCGGTGTGTCTTGATCGCGGCGCGGATGAGACGATCGACTACTCGAAAGAGGATCTGAAGTCCCGGGCCAAGGAATTGACCGGGGGCAAGGGCGTCGATGTCATCTATGACTGCGTTGGGGGCGATTTTGCCGAGTCGGCCCTTCGTGCGATTGCATGGGAAGGCCGTTTTCTCGTCATCGGCTTCACCGCGGGAATCCCGCTGCTCCCGCTCAACCTCACACTGCTTAAGAGTTGTCAGGTGATCGGCGTTTTCTACGGGGCGATGGTGCAAAAGCAGCCGGATCTGAGAGACCGAATTTCAGAGGATCTGATCAAGATGGCGGATGAGGGCAAGCTCAACCCCTACGTTTCGGCGCGCTATTCCCTTGCAGAAGCGCCCCAGGCCCTGCGCGCGCTCCTCGACCGGAAGGTTACGGGGAAGGTGGTCATTGAGGCGAACCGTTAGGTCCGCCTGGTTCGGCAATCCCCAGTGAGCAGTCAGCACGTTGGCTCAGCGTGATGGATTAGCGTGTTGGCTTTGCGCGTTGGCTTAGCGCGTGGGCTTAGCGGCTTGGCGATGACGATTGGGATTTTTCGGCCTGCCCGTAGGCTTCGGCGAACTCCGCGGCGAAATCGGAATAGCGGTCTTCGAGAATGGCCTGCCGGGCCTGGGCCATCAGCGACTCATAAAAGTGCACGTTGTGAATGGAGCAGAGAATCGCCGAAAGCACCTCGTTGGCGGCAAAAAGATGGTGGAGGTAGGCCCGGCTAAAGGCGCCGTCCTTGCACGCATAGCAATCGCACGAGACATCGATGGGATACGCGTCCCGGCGGTAGCGGCGGTGGGTCAGCCGCAACCGTCCCCGAGAAGTAAAAACCGTGGCGCTGCGCGCGTAGCGGGTGGGGATGACGCAATCAAAAAGGTCGACCCCGTAGCCCACGCAGGCGATCAGGTCCTCGGGAAGGCCGACACCCATTAAATAGCGGGGTTTTTGGGCGGGCAGCAAAGGCGCGGTGCTCTCGGTGATCTGGCAGAGCAGTTCGTGGCCTTCGCCGACACTGACGCCGCCGATCGCGTAGCCCGGGCAATCGAAGGCAGCGAGGCCCTCGGCGCATTGGGCACGAAGCTCGGGATAGACGCTGCCCTGGACGATGGCAAAAAGCGCCTGGTCGTCCGGGCGACGGTGGGCCTTCATGCAGCGCTCCATCCAGGCCAGAGTACGCCGGACGCCGGTCGCAGCCAGTTTGCGCGAGGCCGGGTAGGGGGTGCACTCGTCGAAGGCCATGATGATGTCCGCCCCCAGGCGGTTTTGGATTTCGATGGAGCTCTCCGGGGTCATGTCCATGATGTCCCCGGTTTGTTCGTTCTTGAAGCGCACGCCCTTGTCGGCGATTTCGACGCCGGGCAGGGAGAAAACCTGGAATCCGCCGCTGTCGGTCAAGATAGGGCCGGGCCACTGCATGAAGGCGTGCAGGCCGCCGAGTTTTTCGACCAATCCCTCACCGGGCTTCTGGGCCAGGTGGTAGGTATTGGCGAGCACCACCTGGGCGCCGGTGTCGGCCACCTGGGCGGGTGTCATGGCCTTGAGGGCGCCGTGGGTACCCACGGGCATGAAACACGGGGTCCGGACTGGGCCGTGGGGCGTGGAGAAGGTCGCTGCCCGGGCCTGCCCGGACGTGGCTTCGAGGTCAAACTGGAAGGACACGCGGCACAGGCTAGCGGCGATTGAGACCGATGGGGGCCCGAGACGACAGACCGCACGGTACGCGGCCCCAACCCACGGATTGGATTGTCGAGCGAAGGTTTGCGATTCTCGGCCTCGGCAGAAAGGAGCTTTTGCATTGCATTTTGCCGATGACCTGATCGTGCGTATTCGAGAGATGGGTCACCCTCTGTGCGCGGGGATCGATCCCCACCTGTCGCGTATCCCCCCGCTTTTCAAGCAGGGCAGCATGGCGGCCACGGATCCCGCCACCCCGGGTGCTGTAGAGGCCCTGGCCTTGGCTTTTCTCGATCGCCTGGCCGGACGCGTCGCCGTGGTGAAGCCCCAGATCGCCTTCTTCGAGCAGATGGGTTCGGCCGGGTTGGCCGTGCTCGAGCGGGTGATGGCCGCGGCCCGGGAGCGTGGGCTCTTGATCGTGCTCGACGCCAAGCGCGGAGATATCGGATCCACCGCCGAGGGCTACGCCAGGGCTTACCTGGAGCCGGGTGCCGCCGCCGAGGCCGACGCCATTACCCTGAACCCCTACATGGGCCTCGACACCCTGGCGCCCTTTGTGGAGAGGGCCGCCGCCTACGGGCGAGGCCTGTTCGTGCTTGCCAAGACGAGCAACCCCGGTTCGGGGGATTTGCAGGATCGTTTGTTGGAGAAGGGGGGGCCGGTTTACGAGGGCCTGGCGGCAAGCCTGGGTGAATTGGCCGACGAACTCAAAGGCCCGGGCACGGGCTGGTCGTCCCTGGGAATCGTCGCTGGGGCGACGTATCCCGAGCAGGCCGAAAGGCTACGTGCCCTGCTCCCCAATGCGCTCTTCCTGGTGCCCGGCTATGGGGCCCAAGGCGCCAGCGCTGCCGAAGCGGTGCGGAGTTTTGTCGCCGGGCCGAGGGGCCTGGAGGGCGGCTTGGTGAATTCGTCCAGGGGCTTGCTCTTCCCCGAAGCCGGCCAACGGGCCGAGACCGCCTCTGTGTGGGAAGCGGCAGTGGACGAAGCGCTGGATCGCGCCACCCAAGAACTCGCCTCGGCCGTCTCCCCTTGAGTGGATCGATTGAGGGGAGATCGATTGAGGGGATCGGCTAACAAGACCGGCTAAAGAGATCAGCGGCCCCCTGGCACAAGGCTCTAGCGATAGGTCGAGCGGGCGCCGCCGGTCATGCGCCGCCGGGCGCGCCGATGCTTCTGCTTGAGCTTCGCGCGGTGCCTTGAGGATTTGCCCCGGTTTCGTTTCTGAGTGACTTTCTTCATGGTTTTTCTTCTTTCTATCTCTGTCTATCTATATGCTCATCGTGCCGACGACCGGTCAGCCGCCCACCGATCCGCCGGTTTTGGTCATGGCCTTGTCGAAACACACTGGGCCTGTGCGTGGATCGCGCGGAGGCCGGAGGTTACGGGAGTGGAGCGCCCCTGTCGATCCCCCACGGGCATCGCCGGGTGGGCTATATTGAGCCGACTCTGGGGGCTTTTTGGGCCCAAAAAGAGAGATCAGGAGACCCGATGAGCGACGCCTTGGACCGCATGGCGGATTTTGACCTGAGCGACGAGCAGCGCGAGGTGCGTCGAACCGTACGCGAGTTCGCTGAGAAGGAAATCCTCCCCTACGTCGAAGCCTACGAGAAGGAGGAGCGCTACCCCACGGAGCTAATCGCCAAGCTCCCGGAGATGGGTCTGCTCGGGCCCATGATCCCGGAAGAATACGGGGGCTCCTTCAGCGATGTCCTCACCTATGGGATCATCTGCGAGGAGATCGCCCGGGTGGATTGGGTGGTGGCCTCGGTGATCTCGGTGGCCAATTCCCTGGCGGCGGGCTCGTTGCTGGCTTTCGGGACCGAGGCCCAGAAGGCGACCTTCCTGCCGGGCATCGCCCAGGGCAAAATTCTCTGCTCCGCGTGTCTCACCGAGCCAGGCGGCGGCACCGATCTCGGAAATATGCAGACCACGGCGACAAAAGTCGACGGCGGCTGGCTCATCAATGGCACCAAGGTCTTTATTTCTCACGCGGCCCACGCCGGGCTCTTCTTCCTGGTGGCGAGCATCGACCGAGAAAAGAAGCACAAGGGGGTGACGGCTTTCGCCTTCGACCCCCGACAGGTAGAAAGCGGCCTCTCCATCCGCGACTTCCCCATGCGAACGCTCAAGCGAGACAAGTTGGCCGAGGTGCACTTCGAAAATGTATTTATCCCCGACGAAGCGCTCCTGGGCAAGCCCGGCGGCGGCTTCCCGATCCTGGGCGCCGCTCTGGATACCGGTCGTTTTTCCGTGGCGGCACGCTGCGTCGGCCAGGCTCAGCGTTGCCTGGATCTAGCCCTCCCCTACGCGATGGAGCGCGAGGCCTTTGGCGAAAAAATCGGCGGCTTCCAGATGATCCAGCAGAAGGTGGCCGATATGGTCTGCCGCACCGAGCAGGCGCGACTGCTCGTCTACCGGCTTGGCCGCATGAAGGATGCCGGCATCAAGCGCGCCAGCCTGGAGAGCAGTATGGCGAAGCTCTGCGCTAGCCAGGCAGCGGTCCAGAATGCCCTGGACGGCATGCAGATCTTTGGCGGCTACTCGTGCACCGAGGAGTATGAGATCGGCAGGCTTCTGATGGAGGCGAAGTCCCTGGAATTCGGCGAAGGCACGAGTGAACTCCACAACCGTCTGATCGCCGAGTTTGCCCTAGGCATTCGCAAGCAATAAAAAAACCATCAGCCCCGGAGCGCCGGCAGCCGGCGCATCTTCGACGGAGACAGACGATTGACCGACACCGATACTCGCCGCCAGCAACTGCTCGATCTTATTCTTGACGTTTCGTTCGAGCGCCGGGAAGTCACCTTGGCCAGCGGCCGCAAGAGCAATTTCTACCTCGACTTGCGCCAGACTCTGATGCGTCCGCAAGGGGTGAAGCTGGCGGGTGAATTGGCTCTGGAGGCGCTTCTGTCGGGCCCGCCCGTGGCGGCGGTAGGCGGTATGGCGGTGGGCGCGGTGCCCTTTGTTTCGGCGGTGCTTGGCGCCGCGGCAAGCGACGAGCGCGCGAGCGATCTGCTTGGCTTCTTTGTGCGCAAGGAAAAGAAGAAGCACGGATTGGGTCGCCAACTCGAGGGCGGCTTCGCGTCGGGCCAAACCGTGGCGCTCCTCGAGGACACCACCACCACGGGCGGCTCGACTCTCGAGGCCCTCGACATCGTCGAAGCCGCTGGGGGCAAGGTGGCTCGGGTGCTCTGCTTGGTGGATCGCGGTGAGGGTGCCGCTGAAGCTTTTTCCGAACGCGGCGTGACCCTGGAAGCGATCTTTGGCCGAGAGGACCTCGGCGTCTAAACCCCCGTTGCTCGGATCGATGCCCCCCCCAGCGGCCAATGACTCGCTTCAGATCGAGATCAAATTCTTAAGGAATGAATTCGATTTCTTTGGCGCGCCCCGCGCGTTTCCGCGAATGCTTTGGCGACGACCCGAGCACTGCTTGGGCCGCAAGTCCTTGAAACCGCCGGAAGAAATCGACCCTAGTGTTTAATGGACGCCCTCTCATAGAAGGGAGACCCTGGGGAGAAAGTTGACTGCCAGGCACAATTCGCTTGTAATTCGTCCTCACCGGAGCCCAGTGTGAAGGCCTCGGGAGGGAAGCCATGTCGTCAACGAATTCGTGTCAGCGCGCCAGCAGCCGAATCGCAGTCGCTGTTTTCTTAGCCGCAGTTTTGGCCTGGGCTTTCGCCCCAGGAACGGCTTCGGCCGGGGTGATTCTGCCCGGCCAGTTCTTATTGCTCGACCATCCGGACGGCAGTATTTCACCGCCCCCATATGGCCTGCGATTGGACGATCTGGGCGTGACGCTGAGCACCGAACTGAACGGAGCGAGTACCGTGTTGACTTGGAGCGGCGGCGTAACGGCAACGATCGTGGGCACCTTGTGGAACAACCAGGCCGCTGAGATGTGGACCGTCAATTACACGCTGACGGGGGTCGTGGCCGCGGGGGCCAACCTCGGCTTCACGGCGACGGGGGGAAGCGGGACCCTGACGGATCCTGCGCTGAATGTCGTTACCCTCACCGGCAAGCAGGATCTTTCGGGGTCGGCCTTTGACTTCCTGGCCGATGGCCACCGACTGGGCGGTTATCCCGCCTACGGCGGGGCGGACACGCCTGTGGCACGGGGTTGGGTAGAGGGCGTGGGTACGAACGATTGGTTGGTGAGAGCCACACCCGTTCCCGAACCCGGGACCGCGCTGCTGCTGGGCACAGGGCTAGTGCTCCTGCGGGTTTCTGCGAGGCGTCGGGTTGCCTAGGAGGCCCGTAGCTGAGAACCAGTTTGAATGGCCTATCCCCCCGATCGGTTTCGGTTCGCTTCGTCCCATGCAGGATTAACAGAATCGAAATAAAGGCCTCGCCTAGGGCTCAGGGCTGTTTCGAGCTCAGGGCTCTTTTAGGCTCAGGGCTGTTTTAGGCTCAAGGCTGTTTTAGGCTCATGCTGATGCGCATAGAATAGATGGGCAGAAGGTGTCTCAGCTGCGGCGGCAATGCGCAGTCGGCCGCTGAGCGCGTTGCCGTTGGAAGATGCATGCCCGTGTTGCAGCCCCTGCATGCCGATCTCTGGATTACCGACTCTCCCCTACGATTTCTGGGACTCGAGGTCGGGGCGCGAATGACGATCGTGCGCCTTCCTGGATCGAAACTGCTGCTGCATTCTCCGATTGAAGCAACCCCTGAACTTGTCCGCGAGGTGAGGGCGCTTGGGACAGTCGCCTACATCATCGCGCCCAACCGGCTCCACCATCTCTTTGTCGGCGAGTGGCAGCTACTTTTTCCAGAGGCCTCCACCTTCGTTGCCCCCGGGCTTGAGACTAAGCGCGATGACCTGGTGATCACAGGCGTCCTCGACGATGAACCCCAACCGGGCTGGCAGGGTGTGATCGACCAGGTGCTCGTCGCTGGCTTTCCGTTTGCGAGCGAGACCGTCTTCTTTCACCGTCCCAGCACAACACTCATCGTGACCGACCTTGCCTTTAACGTGGGCGCGAGCAGCCCACCGCTGACCCGCCTCGCCTTTCGTTTGGGTGGAACGTATGGGCGGCTCTCTCCCACGCTCCTCGAGCGCCTCTTGGCCCGTGATCGTGTCGCCTTTCGTCAATCGCTTCAGCGTATTCTGGAATGGCCCTTTGAACGCATCGTGGTTGCACACGGCGAAGTGTCCGAGAAGGGCGGGCGCGATGAGTTCGTTCGGGGCTATGCGTGGCTCTTGGAAGGGACCGATGGCGGCTGACAAGGCGTTGAAGGAAAGAGGCGAATTCTCGTTTCCATTGGCCTCGGTGGCTCTCGGGCGGCATAATGGGTGTGTGCCCCGACCCAGTCAACGATCAATGCCGTGATGGATGGAGGATGTGCAATGCCAAAAGGTTCCCAGATGCGCCCTTGGAAGATCTGCCGCGGACTTGTTCTGGGTCTCCCGATCGCGATGCTCACCGGTTCGGTTCCGGTCCTTGCGCAGTCGCCCTCGGGCGAAGGACTGGCTGAGGGAACCGAAGCGTATGGCTCTCCCAATGGGGAGTCCCCCGGCGCCGGCCTTTCGGATCAAGACCTTCCCGATCAAGACCTCTCGGATCAAGACCTTCCCGATCAAGACCTCTCGGATCAAGACCTTCCCGACGGAGATCTCCCAAGCGGAAACCTTTGAACTGCCCGGCTCGTTGCCTCGGATCATTGCCTCGGATCATTGGCGATGGGTTGAAATAGAAGGCCAAGCAGTATTCTTTATTCGCCCCGCCGCCACTCTTAGTGGCGCTCTTACTGCGACTCTTGCTGGCACTCTCTCCGTCTACTCTCTTCGCCAATCCCACCGCGGCTCTTAATCGTACTTCCACTCTTAATTCCACTCTCACTTCGACTTCCACTCCCACTTCCACTCTCACTTCCACGGAGCAACGAGTATGAAAGCGATTTGGAACGACCAGATTATTGCGGAGAGTGAGGAGACTGTCGTGGTTGAAGGCAACCACTACTTCCCCGCGGAATCCATTCGGAGTGAGTTCTTCGTGCCCACCGATCAAAGGTCGTCGTGTGCCTGGAAGGGTGAGGCGGCCTACTACGACTTGGTGGTGGGAGGGCGCAAGAACTCCGGTGCCGCCTGGCACTATCCTTCGCCCAAGCCCGCTGCCGACGAGATCAAGGATCGAGTCGCGTTTTGGCGGGGAGTGGAGGTCACCGCATGACCTGCGTGCGGCGTGTATTCGCGAGGGTTCCCACCCGCCTGCTCCTGGGCAGTCTGTTTGCGGGCTTGAGTCTCCTCGCTTGCGACCCGAGCCTCTTCTCCCCAAGCCCTTCATCGGTTTGCACGGAGTCGGGGGTCCAATGCCAGCTCGCCAAAGGCCCCCTTGGCGTTTGTGAGCGCTCGCCCTGCTCGGCAAGTGATCTTGCGCCCTGCTTTCAATGCACGCCGCAGCACTAGGCCCGGCAGCGCTGCGCTTTTCTTTTGTATTCTATAGGGGATATTGATAGGGGATATTGATACGCGACATTAATACGCGACATTGGGGTCCTGACCCCCATTGATTGGAGCGTGATGGCCATCCTCGGCAGTTGTCTGTGTGGCGAAGTTTGTTTCGAGATCGATGCGGTCGCGGGCCCCTTCGAGCTCTGCCACTGCAATCGGTGCCGCAAATTGAGTGGAGCGTCGTCGCTCCCGATGATCCGGGTCCGGACAGCCGACTATCGGTCGATCTCTGGGGCGGACTCCATCTGTGCCTACGAGGCCCCTCTCCTCTACCGCCCGCCCGCGTATACCTCGTATTTCTGCGGAACCTGCGGAAGCCCCGTGCCGCCGGCCGAGCCCGAGGGGGACTGGGTCGAGGTTCCGGCCGGGGTGCTCGACGCGGACCCCGGTCTGAAACCGGACAAGCACATCTTCATCGAGTTCGTGCCCGAATGGGATCGCATCAGCGACGACCTTCCCCGGCTCACGGTTCCGGAACTCCATCGCCAGCGCTACGGCAAGGATCTTCCCGACGGCTTTCGGGTTCGGCCCCATCAGGCGAGAAATGCGGCCGCCCTGCCTGGGGACAACAACGAATGAATCCACTTTCCGACTCGCGTATCCCGATCACAGCCAAGGATAAAATTTCATGACCGATACCAAGGGCGACCGTAAACTTCCGGAGCACGTGGCCGAAAATCGCCGGTATTGGGATGGCATGGCCGATGACTGGGTGGCCTCGGGGGAGCGGGGCTGGAAAACCGATGCCCCGAGCTGGGGGTGTTGGCACAATCCGGAAACCGAATTGAAATTGATGCCCGACGATATGTCGGGAATGCGTGCGATCGAATTGGGATGCGGCACCGGTTATGTGTCCTGCTGGCTTGCCCGGCGCGGGGCCGAAGTAGTGGCAATCGACAACTCGGAAAGGCAGCTCGCCACGGCGAAACGACTCTCCGCCAAGCACGCGATTCCGATCACCTTTCACCACGGC
>CAWVXN010000026.1:0-15050 GCA_963933695.1 uncultured Myxococcales bacterium
CGTTCTCTCTATCCTGCTGATTCTGTTCATCGGTAGCGCCGTCGCATGGGCGGGGAGCCAGGGGGGAACCTCAGTCGATGGATGGCCGGTATTCGGCATCTGTGCGGCCATTTCCTTCTCCCTCAACGCGGTTGTTTTTCTCCATGCCTACCGCTTTCGGACCGAACGCTTTTTCGACCTCACCGGCAGCATCACGTATCTCGTCCTGCTGGGCTCCGCATTGTTACTGACCGACAACGTCTCAGCGCGAGACTTGATTCTGGCTGGGATGATCGCGTGTTGGGCAATTCGGTTGGGCGCCTTCCTCTTCTCCCGGGTAACCCGGGATGGGGCGGATGGACGGTTTGACCGCGTCAAGCATCAGCCCCTCCAGTTCCTTATGTGGTGGATCCTTCAGGGACTCTGGGTTCTGTTGACCGCCGCTTGTGCTCTCGCCGCAATCAGTTCGTCTGCTAGCCCGCCCCTAGGAGCAGCTGCCGCCATTGGCTGTGGACTCTGGCTTTTGGGCATGGTCATTGAAATCGTTTCTGACGAGCAGAAGAAAGACTTTCGCAAGCGAGCAGGAAATCGCGAGGACTTCATCAAGACAGGTCTATGGGCCTGGTCGAGGCATCCAAACTACTTTGGCGAAATTACACTCTGGACAGGAATTGCCGTCACCGCCCTACCCGCCCTCTCAGGCTGGCAGTTGGCCACATTGATCTCTCCGGTCTTTGTGTATTTCCTCCTGACTCGGATCAGCGGGATACCCATATTGGAGGCCCGGGCCAAACGGCGGTGGGGCGAAGACAGTGAATTTCAGAAGTATCTGAAGCACACGCCCATCCTCTTTCCTCGCCCACCGCGCTAAACCACCGACTGGTGCTCAATCAAATCCTGGCGAGCCACAAGGCACTTGTGCCCTACTTTTATTTCGTGTGCTCCTATACACATGTCACATGTCACATGTCACATGTCCCCTAAACCAATTTGAGGTCAAATTAATGCGCGGGTTCAGACAACGCCCTATCTCGGGTCCCTCCTCCACTTGGACAATATTATCGATTCGGAGTGCTCTGCTTTTCTTGATTGGATTGGGGATGACAGGCTTCGGGATCTCAGGACCAGGCTTCGCCGACTCATACGCCACTTATCCGCCGAATGTGATCCTCATCATCGGGGATGGCATGGATGACCAGCAGATCACCATCGCCCGTAACTACCTGGTGGGTGCTGCCGGCCGGATGACCCTCGATGCTTTGCCTGTCCGTAGCACCGCCCAGGTACTGACCATCGATGAATCAGATCCCGGACTCCCTGTCTATGTCGCGGACTCCGCCAACAGCGCAACATCCATCGCCACGGGAATAACCACCAGCAGGGGCCGAATTGGAACCCGAGCGGGCAGTGACGAGGATGTGGTCACGATTCTCGAACTCGCCCGGAACAAAGGAATGAAAACTGGACTGGTGGCCACGTCCAGTGTCACCGACGCAACCCCGGCCTCCTTTGCTGCTCACGTAGCTCTTCGAATCTGCGCCGACCCGTCAAAAATGGTTGACGTGAGTTACAAGGGTATCAGCCTGGGCGGCTGTCCCGATGATCTGATCGCAAACGGAGGCCCCGGATCCATTTCCGAACAACTCGCGCGTTCCGGCGTCGATGTGATCCTTGGCGGGGGGCTAGACAATTTCGAAACACCCACCGAGTCCGAAGAACAAAGTGTCAGCGATCTAGCGCGTCATAACGGGTTCGAAGTGGTCACTACCGGAGCCGAGTTGGCTGCGGTCCCCCCCGGCCAGCGTGTACTCGGCCTCTTTGCGAAGAGCCACCTTCCCGTCCGCACCCGAGGCGAAGGGGGAAGGGTGGGCGAAAAACCCAATCCCAGTTTCCTGAACAGCATCCACTGGTATCTCGGAAGCGTCGAAATGCCCGAGCCCATGCACTGCGAACCCAACCCGAAATATCGCGATACTCCCAGCCTCAAGACCATGACGGATGCGGCGCTTCTGCAACTCGGCCACGAGAACACCCGCGGGTTCTTCTTGATGGTGGAGTCTGCCTCCATCGACAAGCAATCTCATGCGCGCAACGCCTGCGGTTCTATTGGGGAACTCGAGCAACTCAACGAGGCCCTGGACAGCGCACTGGCTTTCGCCGAAACCAACCCGAACACCTTGATCCTTGTCACCGCAGACCACGGACACGCCGCCCAGATCATCCCGGACAAGAGCCTCTTCAATCAATTTGGGGCGCCGGTATTTACGCTCGGCCATCTGGTTCGCCTGGTCACGCCCGAAGGTGCCGGGATGGCAATCAATTACGCAACCAATGATTTCATCGCGGAGGAGCACACCGGAACCCAGGTTCCACTCCTCGCCAATGACGTTGGGGTGGGCAAAGTACCCGCCATGGTTAGCCAACCCGAAATCTACTCCCTAATGGCCGAACACCTGGGCCTTGGCGGCGCGAACTAATAATCTATTCGCCTTGGGGGCGCGAGTGAAGCGCTCAGGGAAAGCCAATTGCGCCATCCAACGCGGATCCACGCGCTATGCTGGCCGCCCAGCTTAGTTGGCCCCCAGTGAAACCCCTGGCCCAGAGGTAATGGTGTCGAAACTCCGAATCTCCAGTTCCCCCGAATGGCTCGAAACCGTCCTCGGAGACTTTGACGCCTTCATGCTCAATCATGCCACCTGCGAGCGAAAGGCCTCGGCCACCGCCCTCTCCCTGGTGAGCCACTACCCGGATCGTCGAATACTCGTGCAAGAAATGATGGTCCTCGCACGCGAAGAACTCGAACACTTTCACCAGATGCTCTGGCTCATCCAGACCAAGAACCTTGTGCTGCCGCCGGACGAGAAAGACCTCTACATACAGGGCTTGCGAAGCGAAACTCGGCGCGGCACAGAAAAGTATTTTCTCGACCGACTCCTGGTGGGAGGAATCGTAGAGGCCCGGGGTTGTGAGCGCTTCGGCAAGGTTGCGGATGCCCTCGACCCAGGCCCCCTGAAGGATTTCTACCAAGGCATCACGCGTTCAGAATCCCAGCACCATGTGCTCTTCTATCGAGTCGCTCGTAATTATTTCGAAAGCGGTGAAGTCGACGAGCGCTTGAATGAATTGCTGGACCATGAAGCCAAGGTGCTCCAGAACCTGCCTATCCGCCCAGTGGTCCATTGATCGGACCGGTTAAAACCCCGCATGGGACCCAACGCTCAGTTCATCTACGCCGCTAAAGCAACTCAAAAGTATCTGGCGCAACACTCTGAGGTTGAATCCGAACTCGGCGAATTAGTTCGAGCCCGCTGCGCGCCTTTCGGTCACGGATTGGCGATTCCGTGCTACGAAGAAAACGAGGGGATCCTCGGTTCCCTGGCCACCCTTGCGCCCGGCCCCCTCGGTCCGGCCCTGATCGTCGTTGTCGTGAATGCTCCCAGGGATGCAGCGCCCCATGTTCACGCAGCCAATGCTCAGACCCTGGATGCGTTTCGTCGCGAATACGGTGTCCCTGAAATTTTGGCTCCATCCACCTCCCTATATCCTCATCCCGCCGGAACCATTTTAGTCATTGACCGGGCCAGCAAAAATTTTCTGCCGGCGCGACAAGGCGTTGGCTTGGCTAGGAAGATCGGGGCTGACCTTCTACTGGCCTTGATCGAGGCGCGTCATATCCGTTCACCTTGGATTCACTGCAGCGACGCGGACGTCCGTTTTCCCGCGGACTACTTCGAGCGCGTGACCTTCCGTGGCCAGAAAGGACACTCGGCCCTCCTCTATCCTTTCCAACATGTCCCCCCAATGGATTCGTCCAAAGAGCCGAGTCAGGATGCAGGCGCCGACGATTCGGAGTCAAGTCTCCATCACCGGGACCCGGTTTATCAGGCCGGGCTGCAGTATGAGATTTCCCTTCGCTATTACGTCCTCGGCTTGCAGTTCGCGGAGTCCTCGTATGCTTTTCATTCTATTGGGAGCACCTTGGCGGTCCACGCGAACGCCTATGCCCAGGTGCGAGGATTTCCCCGACGCGAGGCCGCCGAAGATTTTTACCTTCTCAACAAGCTGGCGAAAGTCGGAAAAGTTGAAGCGCTCCCAGGCAGGCCTCTGCTTCTTTCCTCTCGAACGTCATCCCGAGTTCCTTTCGGAACTGGAGCCGCAATTCGGCGCCTCGTCGAACCTGGAAGCTCGGAAATCACAACTTATGACCCCAGGGTTTTCCATTATTTACGCGTGTGGCAAAGAGCACTGTCCCGGGCCCTTACCATCGACGGATCTGAGGGTTCGCTTTCGGCCCTAGTCCTCCAATACGCGGATGAGGACCCGGTCGTGGATTCAGAGAAACTGACTCGTGCTCTTGGGGAAATTACGGCAATCTCGAATGCGGAGGGCGCTCTGTCGGGTCCCCGAAAAGGAGCCGAGAGAAAAATCCTCGACCGCTTCGATGGATTTCAGACTCTCAAGCTCATTCACACCCTGCGCGAATCAGGTCTTGAGGATTTACCTTTGCGGGACGCGCTCGAGCGGGCCTCATTCATCTCCCTTCCGCTGACTGAGAGTTCGGATACTCTCGACGGCCTCGCCGTGAAAATCGAGACCCTGGAACGCACACTGAGTCAAACGGGGGGACGCGCGAAAAATTTCCAAGGATTCGACCCCCCGGACTGAGCCCGGAAGCAGGCCCCGTTCGAAGCTCCAACGGGGCTACATTGTCGTCCGCCGCGATGGTGAACTGGGCATTTACCCGACCCGGATCATCGAATTTTCGAACGTGTGCCAAAGGAGGGAGCCATGACTCAGCGCCAAAAGCTCGAAATCGCCTTTGAAAGTCTGGGTAGACAGATTGTACGTTGGCGCTGGCTCGTCATCCCCCTCATGCTGGCCCTCGCGGCCTCTCTCTCCTCCCAGGCGCCCAAGATTTCAGTGGACACTTCAGCCGAGTCCTTTCTCCTCGACGATGATCCCGCAAAGCAGTTCTACAATGAATTCCGGGATCAGTTCGGCCGGGGCGAACTCATCATCGCCGCGGTCCGCACGCCAGACGCCCTTGATCCTGATTTCCTTCTTCGCCTTCGTGATTTTCACCGCGCCTTAGAAGAGGAGGTTCCGCATCTTGAGGAAGTCCGCAGCCTGATCAACGCACGTGTCACCCGAGGCGAAGGCGACCGGCTCATCGTCGAGGATCTACTTGAAGAATGGCCCGAAACCCCCGATGCCTGGTGGGAGCTACGAGAATACGTCCTCACCAACACGCTCTACGAAAACCTCCTGATCTCGTCCGATGCTCGACTGACCACGGTGAGCATCGAATCCAGTGCCTACTCGTCCGAAGGAATTGAGGAGGAGATCGCCTTCGAGACATTCGGGGATGCGGCGGACCTGGAACCGCCTGTTTTCCTCTCGGGCGCCGAAAATGCTGAATTCGTCGAGGCAACCCGATCTGTCGTCGAGCGTTTTCAAGCCGCAGGTTTTGAAATTCAGATCAGTGGTGCCCCGGTTCTCCTGGACCAAATTGCAAGTGCGATCCAACACAACATGGTCCGCTTCGTTCTGCTCATGATTCTGATCATCGCATCGCTTCTCCTTGCCCTCTTCCGGCGACTCTCGGGAGTCATCCTCCCCCTGGTGGTGGTGGCACCGGCCGTTTCCGGAACGATCGGGAGCATGGCCATCGCCGGCGAATTCCTCAGCGCACCCACCCAGATCCTTCCCTCTCTTCTCCTTGCTGTGGGAATTGGCGCAGCCGTTCATATCCTTACAATCTTCTTTCAGAAATTCGATGCGGGAGAATCCAAAGAAGACGCGATTGCCCACGCATTGGGTCACTCAGGCGTACCGGTGTGCATGACAAGCCTCACCACCGCCGGAGGACTATTTTCCTTCGCCACAGCCGATATTGCCCCGGTCTCAGCAATCGGGTACTTCGCGCCCATCGGGATCGGCCTTGCGCTGATCTACTGCATCTTCCTCTTGCCCGCACTGCTCGCGGTCATTCCCCTGAAACCGAAACCCCCAGGATCAGCCGATAAAAACCGGTCCGACACGGGGAGTCGAATCGGCGAAGGACTGGTGGCTGTCGGTGACTTCTCGATCCGTCACAAGCGGGCTGTGCTCGGCGTCACGATACTCGCTGTCGCTTTTGGTCTCGCCGGTGCATCTCGCCTCCAGTTCGGGCACGACATAATGGCTTGGCTGCCCGAAACGCACCCCCTTCGTGTTGCGACTGCCGTCTTCGATGAAGAGTTGAAGGGCTCTATGGTCCTCGAAATAGTGGCGGATACGGGTGTGGAAAATGGCGTTCAATCCAAGGACTTCCTGGACACTTTGGACACTTTGGAAAGCGACCTTCTAGAGTCCGAAGATGAGGCTGAATTCTCCGTGGGCAAAGTTCTATCCATCGTGAATATCATCAAAGAAATCAACCAGGCGCTCAACTCGAACGACCCCGACGCGTACCGGATCCCTGAGGATCGTAGGCTCATCGCCCAGGAACTCCTGCTCTTCGAGAACAGCGGCGCCGATGATCTGAACACTCTGGTGGACTCGCAATTCCAGATCGCCCGCGTGTCGATTCGGGTGCCTTACATGGACCCCCTTCGGTACTCGCCCTATATCGAAAAAACCGTCGAGAATTTCAAGAAGAAGCTTGGTCCTGGCGTGGAAGTCGCCGGAACTGGCTTTCTTCCAGTCATGAGCATGACGATCAACTCCGTGATTATCAGCATGACCCGAAGCTACATCCTCGCCTTGCTGATCATAACGCCGCTCATGATCATGTTTATCGGGTCCGTTCGCATTGGGCTTGTAAGTATGATCCCCAACCTTGCGCCCATCATCATTACCCTAGGCATCATGGGTTGGGCGGGAATTGTTCTTGACGCATTTACCCTGATGATCGGAGGAATCGCCATTGGGCTCGCAGTGGATGACACCATCCACTACATGCATAATTTCAGACGAAACTTTCTCCAGACGGGTGACGTGCGCCGTTCGAGTGCCGAAACCCTTCGCACCACGGGCCATGCTCTTCTGGTCACTTCCGTCGTGCTTTCCGCCGGATTCTTCATCTTCATTTTTGCGGAAATGAATAACTTGTATTACTTCGGCCTACTGACCAGCCTTACAATCGCGAATGCGTTCCTGATCGACATTCTCGTTTCCCCAGCGTTGATGGCCCTCACCCACCGGGATACGGCCCCCTCGGACTGAGCCTACCTCCGAGTCATTTCAGATCCCCCAGACCCAAAGTCCCAGGGAAATAAACCAAGGGCCATGCCGCGACAAGGCCCTCTCTCCGGCGTTTTTTAATCTCCTGAAGGATCGCGAGAAGTCGGGTGCCCAGCCCCAGGCGGAATTCGAATTCTCTCCAGCCCAGCGGTGGCGGCTTTATTGCCAGGCTCCAGTTTAAGAGCGCGAAGGTATTGTTTTCCAGCCAAATTTCGTCGACCCAGTCGTTCGTAGGCGGATCCAAGGCGCAGATACCCCTCGGAAAATCCCACAAAGACTCGCGTCAATTGGAGCGAGTGCTCCAATGCCTGTTCATTGAGTCCGAGATTTTCGAGTTGTTTGATGCGCTTCATCATCGAGCCCCGCAAGGCCAGTTTCAGCCTTCCGTAGTTCGGGAATTCCTTAAGCCCCTGGAGGAGTTCTTTTTCTCCCAGGGATCTCTGCCTAAAAGATTCGGCGTAGGAATCGCGCGAGTTCGCGTTGTCTCCCTGGTCTGCAAAGGCATTTCCTTCAGACCAGCGCTGCTTGCTCAAGGTTAAAAACCCAGTGGCGTGATTGTAGTAACGAACTGACATCTCCTCATGAATGACATCCATGAGAGTAATGGGATAGAGCACGGCCAATGCCAGCCCAGGCACAACCAGCTGCTTGAGTTCGCGCTTTCGGACCAAATTCCATAAATGCCCGAGAAAGAAAGCCGCAAACAAGATCACAACGGGAACAACCGGAAGTCGCATACGAGAGAGGTTGAAGAACAGAAGGAGGCCTGATGCATACGAAAAAAAGAACAGAATCAGTACTACAGCAAGGGGACGTTTCCGGGACAGAAACATGCCGCAGAGACCAAGGGGGAGTATCCAGGCAAAGGACGGAAAAGGTAAATTCAGAATTTTCGAAACATGCAACTGGTAGTACTCGTAGCTTGAGTTGTCGGGAATCTCGTAGTGATTCAAGAAGACCATCGCCTTGCGAAACGTGTGTTTGATGAAGCGTGAGGGGTCCGACGCGATTTCCTCGAGACCCCTCCGGAGCCAGAAGTTCGAGACTTCGCTCGGCTTCATCTCCCGGCCGCTAATCCGCTGGGCTTCATTCTTAAAGTCGGCTTCTTCTACCTTGGGATTCGGCCGAAGAAATGGAGGGGCGAGATAAGCGCCGGTATCGTTTGCGTGAAAATTCCCAATGTAGAAATTTTGCCCCGCCTGGCTGTTCAGGAGAACCACGTCATCACCGACCACGTAGTTCCGAAGGGTGATGGGCAGGATCGCCGTGGCCAGGCCCAGCCCAAACACCAACGCCGAGACAAGACGGACTCGTCGTGTCCCCTGGCCGAAACCCAGTAGCCAAATGAGTAACCCAGGCACAAAGAGCAGGGAATTACCCCGGGTCAACGCTGCCAGTCCAACAAGAAAGCCGGCGGGAAACCAGGCCCTGATCCGGGCTTGATCGGCTGCCCGAGTGACCAGATAGAGAGCGGAGACCATCAAAAAAATCATCAATGGGGCTTTGAGAAGAAGGCCGTCATAGTAGAAAAAAAGCTTGTAGGAAGCCGCGATGACGCCGGCGAGCAATGCTGTTCGATCATCGAATACCCTGCGGGCGATCAGCATGATCAACATAACGCTCAGGGAATCTAGAAATGCCTGCGCGATCAAGATGCCCATGGAGTCGGGCGGGATGATCGCGTAGAGGGCCGCGAGAAAGAATGGGTAGAGTGGGTCGAGGTAGTAAACCGACGCTCCCAACCAATCCCCGCCAAGAATTTCAAGCGCGCGAGCGCGATACGCTTCCGCGTCGATCATGGGGAGCCGGGCCACCGCGTTTGGCCAGATCTCGATGATGTAGATGACCCGTAGGAAGAGAGCCACCAGTCCTATGGCCAAGATGACCGGGGTCCTCCCAAGGCGAGATTTCGCGAGCACGTTCGGTTCTTCCTTGACCTCCGTGCTAGAGGGATCGCCGGGCAGATTCACAGCGCTCGTCCTTTTACCTGGGGCAGACCAATTTGGATTCAAGCCAGAATCCGAATCGGCAAGGCCGATGCTCTCGCCGCGAGTTTAGAGAACGCCCGCAAAAATTCGTTCGAAATTTCCCGACCAGAACGCCTCACAGGTTGATTCGTTCTGCCCAACCAGGCTTGCCTCGAAATTTCCAATCGGGTTGCGTCCGCCTTCGGCATGGGGGTAGTCGCTGGAAAAAAGATAGAGGTCGGAATTTGAACGCTCTACCAGTCGCGCCACGTTTTCCGTGGGAAATGGTGTGAAACCAAACTGCTGGGTGAGCTGTTCCGAGGGTTTTCGTTTAAAGGCTCTGAGCGCGGGCTCGGTGCGACCAAATATCGCGACGAGATCGTCGAGTCTTTCGATGAATGCCGGTGCCCAACCGGCGCCCAGCTCCACGCTTGCGCCTCTAAGCGCTGGAAAGCGTTCAAATACACCGTCAAGTAGGAGCGCGGAGAGGAAGCGCTCCGGTGCGTGGTGCATGATGGTGAAGTCCTTGCCACGAACGTTCTCGCCTCCCCCCATCCAATCCTGGGGAACGGGCTGGCCGTTGTTCACCCAGGCTTTGGGGAGTTGCAGGGGATACCCACCTACATGAATCACGAAAGGAATACCGGCCTCTGCCAGCCGTGCCCAGAAAGGATCGAAATCCGGGTGGCCCGGGGAGCGCCCACCCGCGTCGCCGTGAGGCACCCAGACCGCCTCGACTTTTTCGCTCATCACAGTTTCGAGTTCCCGAATCGCGAACCCTGGATCCTGAAGCGGAATACTCGCCACCGCCATCATTCGCGCATCTTCGCCACAGAAATTTGCCATACCCCGATTGTGGGCCCGGGCTGCGCCGTATTGGATCTCGGGGTTGAGCCTTCGATCAAAGACCACCGTACCGCTCAAGGTCGAGAAGACGAGCTGTTTCTCGAAACCCAGTAGATCCAGTGCTCGCCGACGATCCGCAGAATCAAACGCTCCCAACGCTTTCTCTTCTTTGGGACCCCGGATCAGCCCGACCCCGCCAAGGCTTTCGAGTTCCGCAGCGTATGCTCGGTCGTGGCCTCCCGCTTTGGCCAGCTTCCAGCCTTCGCCCTCGTCCATGGAGGAGCGCGTGTAGTCAATGGGGGGCAACCTGTCGCGCATACCCGGGTCAGCATGGTTGATCAGGAAATCAGGCAACTCCATGATATGGCTATCGGCATCGAATAAGCGGCGGCCCGCGGCGTAGGTCATTGGATCCTCCCGGTTGAGTCACGCATCATAACAGTCTACCCGAAGAGGGAGCACCTAAGAGAGGTAGAGGGGAAGGGAGAGGAGAGAGAGAAAGGCAACGCCTAAAGGGCAGGCCAAGCAGGGCCACTGCGCCGACTGCATGGCGACGCCCGTTCAGCTACGGCCTGATGATCTCAAAACCTCGTTCAAAGCGATCGAATAGACCACCGAATGTCGCCAGCACCAGGGGATTACCCGAAAGATCGACCCGCCCGCCTGCAAGTAGGGTGGGCATTCCCACCGCACCGGAAAGCAAGGCGAGAAAATCGGCTCGAGTCATTTCCAGGCCGAGGTCCGGATCCGGGGCGGGAACACCCTCTCGTGCGTGGAGAACACCGTTCTGGAAATCGAGTACCCAGAGTTCGTCTCGATCGGTAAAGCGGATCTCCAAGATCATATCTTCGTCAGCAGCCTTGAGTCCCTTCAGCCGAACCGACATGAAGTCAAAGACCATGGCCGAGGTCATCCCCGCCACCACATCGGCGCTCGCCGTATTCACCGTACGTTCGCTCAAGACACCTTCGCGGAGTTCTCGAGCGGCCGACAGGTAGAAGTTCCTCCACGGACCGGACTCGGCCTGATAGCCCATTTGTTCGAGAGTATCGGCCTGAAGCCAGCGCGCCTGCTCGTTTTCAGGCTGGGCGAAGACAAGATGATTCATGGCTTCGGCCACCCACCGGTAGTCGCCCTCGGCAAAAGCCGCCCTGCCCCGGGCGATCATCGCATCGGCTCCCCCCATCCACTCCACGTAGCGCGCGCCACTTTCTACGGGAGGAAGAGGACTCAGATGCGCTGGGTTTCCGTCGAACCACCCCAGGTAATATTGGTAAGTTGCTTTTGCGTTGTGGCGTACGGTCCCGTAGTAGTCGCGGTTATACCACTGCTGAGCCAGGCTTTCGGGCAACTTCAAGACCTCTGCGATCTCCCGGGGAGTCAGGCCCTGGTTGGCCAACCGCAGTGTCTGATCGTGCACAAAAGCATAGAGATCGCGCTGGTTCGCAAGATATTCGACGGCCTCTTCCCGCCCCCAACGCGGCCAATGGTGGCTACCGAAGACCAGTTCCATGTCAGCGCCGAAGAGTTGAATGGCTTCTTCGAGCCAATTCGCCCAGTCCTTACCGCTCCGAACCTGGGCCCCCCGCAAGGTATAGAGATTATGGAATACGGCATTGGCCTCTTCGGCGGGGCAGAAGGCTTTCCATTGGGGGAGATAGAACATCATTTCCGCCGGAGCCTCGGCATTCGGGGTGTACATGAAGATCATCTCCACGCCGTCAATCGCAATGGGCGTGGGGGTCTCTCCGATAATGTCCGTCGGCGCGATCATTGACACTCGGCCGTTGGAGGTCGTCTTCCCCAGTCCCGCATCGACCCGACCCTGGGGACCGGCTTCCAGTAAGCCGCCGAACATGTATTCCGCGCGGCGAGTCATGACGTTACCAGCCAGAACATTTTCGCTGACTGCGTGATGACTGAAGCCCTCGGGTGCCAGGATTCGGACCCGACCCGCCGCCACGTCCTCGGGAGTCGTGACTCCACGAACCCCCCCAAAGTGATCCGCATGGCTATGGGTATAGATAACCGCGACCACCGGTCGAATACCCAATTCCTGGTTTACGAGATCCAGGGCAGCTTTGGCCGATTCAACGGTGATCAGCGGGTCGACCACGATCCAACCCGTCTCACCGCGGATGAAGGTGATATTGGAGAGGTCGTAGCCCCGCACCTGGTAGATACCCTCCACCACCTCGAAGAGGCCGTGCATGTCGTTCAACTTGGCCTGTCGCCAGAGGCTCGGATTAACGCTATCCGGAGCCTCCCCCTGGATGAAGTCGTACACCGTCATATCCCATACCACGTGGCCATCGTCTCCCCGGATGACGAGAGCATCTGGGCCAGCGATAAAGCCTCGAGCAGCCCGTTCGAAGTCGGATTCGTCTCCAAATGGAAGACGATTCAGTACGGCCGCATTGGCGAGGCGGGTGGTTTCGCTCGCCGGTTTGATCTCTGAGCTGAGCTCTCCCGATGAGCTCACGACATTTTTCGGCGGGGCCTCGACGCTGCATGCCAAGAGGCAGCCCACTGCCAATACGGCCAGAGAGGCCGCGATTGTATTCGACATGTTTCTCCTCTTCGCTTTTGGGGAAAGGGCTCTCACGCCTCCGGAGATTCGGAAAGCTTCCCATAGTCCGCAGTCGATCGGTGCCAGAACTCCGTTGACTGCCCCCCATTGCCCGAGGGCACATGGACGACTTTTCCCGGGGCCAGGATATTGTTGCAGATGCTGACCCTGGGAGCAGCCCGGTCCCGTCAGCGCAGCCAGGCGCGCCAGCCCGATGACGGATCACCCTGCAGAGCCCCGGCCACCACGCGTTCCACAGAGTCTTCAGCGAGGGCAGAGAGCGCCACTTGTGCAGCAAGCCCGAATCCCCCAGCGGACTCGACCTTGTTGACCAGGATCACGCGACGCGCACCGGGTGGCGCGGATTTGCCGCCGCCACGCGAGGAAGCCAGGAGTTGTCCTAAGGATTCCGGGGTCAGGGTCGCTTCCTGGGGCAACCCGGTCAGCGCACTCACTCGTTCGGGACGATGGGCAACCTCCGCAATCGGCGCCCCAAGAGCGTCGATCCCGGCGACGGTCACGAGAGTCCCCGTCTCAGGGGGAATCACCGGTTCGTGCTGGGCCGGCGCCTTCACGGGCAAGCGCCTGGAACCATCCGCTTCAACAATCACCCAGTCCACATCGGGACGAGCGAGAATCCTGGAAGGCAGATCCAAAGGGACCCCCATGGCGTGTCGCTCATCCATGTGGCCTACGACAAGTACGCTGCCGGCTTCTTGGGAGAGCACCCGCTCCCAATTCTCGTTATCAAGACTGCAGACGGCACTGGCCAGCCGGGTTTGGCTGGCGAAAATTCGGGTGGTGGTAGTAAGAACCGTGCGGCCCGGAAGAAGTTTGCCCAGTGCAAAGAGCAGGCTGCTCTTTCCGCCGCCCCCCACGATGGAGATGATCCCGGCAATAGAGCCCAGGCCCAGCGCATCCACCAGAGCCAGATCGCTCCGCTCCACCCGCCGATCTCCGAGCTCCTCCATGTCGCGCCTCCCGGGCGATTGATACCTCCCTGCCCCGCAACACCAGACCTTACAAATTTTGGCCGACGACTGGGTGGCAATTGGGCGGCTGGGGCTAGTCCACCGGAGATGTTGTGCTCCCGAATATATGGAGAGGGGGCGATGAAGACACAGGAGAACCGCAGAGTTCCAACGCCCGTGCCTTCCGGCCCGGAGCTAGAGCAGCTACGCTCGCGCAGTGATCTGGATTTCCTCACTTCTGGTATTTGGCTGCCTCGCTTGGTGCGTGGCCGGACTGAGCTCGTCGGGCGTTCCCTTTGGCCATGAGCAACTCATTCACGCCCGGATTCCCTGGATCCTACTCGGCTTGGTCTGGTCGGGTGCAGGGCTCGGACTGGCCGCACTTGCCAGGAAGCGAAAGCTCTCCAACTGGCTCATTCTGGGCCTGGAGGCGCCCGTCGTTGGTTTTCTCTCCTTCTACTTCATTCAGGGGAGCTTTCTCCCCGATCACACCATCGCACTCGAAGTCGGCCAGTCTTTCCCGAGCTACGCACTGTTAGATCAGGACGGAACGATTCAAGGTCTGGATGCGGGAGAGCCGCGCGAACCCGCTCTCTATATTTTCTACCGCGGCGACTGGTGACCTTTTTGCCGTGCCGAGCTGGTCCAGCTCGAAAGCTACTACCACGAAATTGATCGCGAGGGCGTAACCCTCTATGCGGTGAGCGTGGATCCGCCGAAAACATCCCGCCGGCTACGGGATCACATCAAGGCCAGCTTTACGTTCCTCTCGGATCCGGACGGAAAGCTCCTCGACGAGCTGAACATTCGGCACAGCGAGGGCCGCGAGGGCATGGATATTGCCTTTCCCACGGCGATTCTGGTAGACGATGCGGGCCGAGCACGCTGGATCTATCAATCCGACACGTACCGCCAGCGTGCGCGACCGGAATCAATTTTTGCAGCCATCCGTAGCCTCAAACATCCCCTCGAGGCCAATTGATTCACATGGCAGAAAGCTGGGAGTTCCTCTCTTCTCCTCTAATCCCCTCTATTCCCCTCTACTCCCCGTGTCCCTCCCCTAGGGCCTGACCTAGCTAGACAGGCCTAGCTAGACAGGCCGAGCGAGACAGGCCTAGAGGCGCGACGGAACCGGCTGGGGAATTGGGGGGCGAATGCTCCGCCTGGCCAGCAAGAGCAGACCCAGAATTCCAACCCGAAGCAGGCTCATCGCCGACGGCTCGGGGACTTTGTTAAGGACCGAATTTTCCGCTCCCGGTGTCCCGCCCACCGCCAGGCTTGCCGCCCAGCGACTGGCGTCGGTCTCCGCGACCGACGGGTCAATGCGCTCTAAGGAAGTCCCGCCTCCGTCTGCCGTGGACGGCCAGTCGCCCCAATCGAAATAGGTGACCGAGTCCCGCAAGACCAGCGGAGCGAATACCAGGCCCGGGGTATCCGGGCGACGCAAGTTGACGGTATCCGAGTAATCGTTGAGGCTGCCCGTATAGGGCCCAT